>CADAZC010000005.1 GCA_902792295.1 uncultured Eubacteriales bacterium | reverse complement strand
GCGCCGCAGTAAGGCGACCGTGATCGCAGCCGACGTCGGCGACCGTTTCGTACCCTTTCAGCATGTCTGCCGCAGCGGCAAGCCGCGGCGTAATATGAACGAACCGCCGGCTCATATGCGGATTGCTTTCAGCGGCGCAACGACGTCGATCGGGCCGCCGCCGAGACAGGTTTCTCCCTGATAAAAGACAACCCATTGTCCCGGCGTCACGGCGCGCTGCGGACGCTCGAAATCAACGTGCGCACCCTCGCCGGACACCGTGACGCGAACGCCCTGATCCGGCTGACGGTAACGGAACTTCGCTGTGCAGGCAAAGCGCCTGTCCGGCGCTGCGCCGCCGATCCAGTTCACCCGATGCGCGTCGAGCGAAGTCGAGTACAGCTCCTCGTGTTCGCCCTGCTGAACGATCAGCAGGTTCCGATCAAGGTCCTTTCCGATGACGAACCAGCTTTCGCCCGTTCCGTCGTTCCGTCCGCCGATGCCGAGTCCTCTGCGCTGTCCGAGCGTGTAGTACATCAGCCCGTCGTGCGTGCCGATCTTTCGTCCGTGTTCGTCGACCATATCGCCGCGCTGCGCAGGCAGGTATTGCATCAGGAATTTTTTGAAATTACGTTCGCCGATGAAGCAAACGCCGGTGCTGTCTTTTTTCAGCGCGTTGGAAAAACCGTTCTGCTTTGCAATCTCTCGCACCTCGGTTTTACGGAGGTCGCCGATCGGGAAAACGACGCGCTCCAGCTGTTCGCGCTTCAATCCGGCGAGAAAATACGACTGATCCTTTCCGCGATCCGCGCCGCGCAGGAGGAGCTTGTCCTCGCTGAGACGGCAGTAGTGTCCGGTCGCCAAAAGTCCCGCGCCGGTCTTCAGCGCAAAGTCCAGAAATGCCTTGAACTTGATTTCGCAGTTGCAGAGCACGTCCGGGTTCGGCGTTCTTCCCTTCCGGTATTCGTCCAGAAAGTAGGAAAAAACGCGCTCACGGTACTCCGCCGCGAAATTGACCGTATAATACGGAATGCCGATGGTCTCGCAGACGCTTCGAACATCCGCATAATCGGCAGTCGAGGTACAGACGCCGTCTTCGTCGTCCTCTTCCCAGTTTTTCATAAAAACGCCCACAACGTCAAAGCCCTGTTGCTTCAGGAGATAAGCCGCAACAGAGCTGTCGACGCCGCCGGACATTCCGACAACGACGTGGTTCATTCTTCCGCGGAGATCAGCTCGAAGCCGACGCCCTCGACCGCATCGCGAACCTTTTCGACGTCGGAAACGCCTTCGATCTCACAGGTTCCGATTTCACATTTTTTGACCGTTGCGCCGATTTCCTCCAGCGCTTTTGTTACCTTGGCGACGCAATGCATGCATCCCATTCCTTCGATTTTCAGCAACATGAAACTTCGCCTCCTTTTGCGTCATTATAACACATAGGAGGCGAATTTCAAAGAGCTTTTTACAATTACATTGCCGAGCAGCCGCAGGGACGGTTCTGGTTGCCGCAGCCGCAGCCGTTTTCGCCGCCGCAGAAGCGGGACAGCAGAAGCAGCCAGATCAGCGTGTCGCAGGAAATGCCCATTCCGTTGTCGTTGTCGCCGATGAGAAGCAGCAAAACGAGCAGCCAGGTCAGATTGGTTCCGCCGAGATTGTTGAACATTGCATTGTTCCTCCGTTCGTGATGATTCGACGTGATTTCGTCGTTACAGTATTGTATGTCGACGATCGTGTTTTGGTTCCGCCTTCTCCGTCCGTTTTCGAAATACCTTGACAAAACGCCTGCCGCGCATGATAATAAAACAGATTGAACGGAGGAGAAAACTATGGAACAGAACGCATATTCGATGGACAAGATCGTCGTACTCTGCAAGAACCGCGGATTCATCTTTGCCGGTTCCGAAATTTACGGCGGTCTCAGCAATACATGGGACTACGGTCCGCTCGGCGTTGAACTCAAGAACAACGTCAAAAAAGCATGGTGGAAGAAGTTCGTGCAGGAGAGCCCCTATAACGTCGGTCTTGACGCCGCGATTCTGATGAACTCCGAAACATGGAAGGCGTCCGGACATCTCGGCGGATTTTCCGATCCGCTGATGGACTGCCGCGAATGCAAGGAACGTTTCCGTGCCGACAAGCTGATCGAGGACTGGACGGCGGAAAACGGCGTCGCACTCGAAAAGCCGATCGACGCGTTCACACAGGCGGAGATGAAGGCGTTTATCGAGGAACATCAGATCCCCTGCCCCACCTGCGGCAAGCATAATTTCACGGACATCCGCCAGTTTAACCTGATGTTCAAAACGTTCCAGGGCGTCACCGAGGACGCGAAGAACACCGTGTATCTGCGCCCGGAAACCGCACAGGGCATTTTCGTGAACTTTGCGAACGTGCAGCGCACGACGCGCAAAAAACTGCCGTTCGGCATCGGTCAGATCGGCAAGAGCTTCCGCAACGAGATCACGCCGGGCAATTTCATCTTCCGCGTGCGGGAGTTCGAGCAGATGGAGCTCGAGTTCTTCTGCGAGCCGGGGACCGACCTTGAATGGTTCGATTACTGGCGCAGCTACTGCCACAAGTTCCTGCTCTCGATCGGCATCAAGGACGAGAATCTTCGTCTTCGCGACCACGATCCCGACGAGCTTGTGTTCTACTCCAAGGCAACGACGGACTTTGAGTTCAAGTTCCCCTTCGGCTGGGGCGAGCTCTGGGGCGTAGCGGACCGCACGGATTACGACCTGACGCAGCACCAGAATGCGTCCGGCAAGGATCTGACGTATTACAACGCCGAGCGCAACGAGCGATACATCCCCTACGTCATCGAACCGTCTCTCGGCGTCGAGCGTACGGTGCTTGCGGTGCTCTGCAATGCGTACGAGGAGCAGCAGCTTGATAACGACGTTAGAACCGTTCTGCATCTGCATCCCGCGCTTGCGCCGTTTAAGGCGGCGGTGCTTCCGCTTTCGAAGAAGCTTTCCGCGCAGGCGAACGAGGTTTATCTCGACCTGCTCAAGCATTTCGCAGTCGATTTTGATGAGACCGGTTCGATCGGCAAGCGGTATCGCAGAGAGGACGAGATCGGTACGCCGCTGTGCATTACTTACGATTTCGATTCCGAAACCGATCATTGCGTGACGGTTCGCGACCGCGACACGATGGAGCAGGTGCGGCTTCCGATTTCGGAGCTTCGCGCCTATATCGAGCAGAAACTTGAATTCTGACAAACCTTGCCTCCGGTATGCCGGAGGTTTTTTGCAATGGAACTGACCGGCAGCGTACAATCTGTGATCTTTCGGAATGCGGCGAACGGGTACACCGTTCTGTCGCTTCTTTCCGACGACGAAAAAACGGTCACGACCTGCGTCGGCATGCTTCCGCTGATCAATGTCGGCGACACCGTCACGCTGATCGGAGAAGAGACGTATCATCCGCGCTTCGGTACGCAGTTCAAGGTGGAATCCTATGAGCGCAAAGCGCCTTCGAGCAACAGCGCAATCATCAAGTATCTGGAGAGCGGCGTCGTTCGCGGCGTCGGACCCGCAATGGCGCGGGCGATTGTTTCGACCTTCGGCATGGATACGCTTGAGGTGCTTGAAAAGGAGCCGGAACGCCTCGTTGAGGTTCCGGGCATCGGCGCAAAGAAGGCGAAGATGATCTCGGATTCCTTCCGTGAGAAGAAACTGCTGCGGGATGTGCTGTTAAGCTTGGAGCCGTACGGCGTGACCGTCGGACAGGCGTACAAGATGATGCAGACGTACGGAGAACTGTGTCTTGCGAAGGTGCAGGAGAATCCGTATCAGCTGATCGACGACATCGACGGAATCGGCTTTCTGACCGCCGACCGGATCGCAACGCATGTGGCGGGATTCGAACAGGATTCGCTTGCGCGGCTGATGGCGGGGATCCGTTATTGCCTGCAGCAGGCGCGGGACGAACACGGCGATATGTATCTGGAATACACCGTGCTGCTCGAGCGCGCGGCGGGACTGCTCGGCACGGCTGCCGAACGAATCGAAGAAACGGTCGACTGGATGGTGACGGGCAGCGATCTCGTTCAATGCGAGGTCAACGGCGTCAACGCGGTCTATCTCCCCTATCTGCACAAATACGAGGACTATATTGCAAAGAAGCTTTTACAGCTGAACGTTCCCCCGATGTATGAAATCTGGGATCTGAACCGCTGGCAGAAGCAGGTTCATATGGAATTGTCCGAGGAACAGCAAAAAGCGGTTCTTCTGGCGCTGACGAACGGTGTATCCATCATAACCGGCGGTCCCGGAACCGGAAAAACAACCATCATTCGCTGCATCATCGACGCCATGCAGGAGAGCGGCTACGCGGTTGAACTCGCAGCGCCGACCGGACGCGCGGCGAAGCGAATGACAGAAGCGACCGGAAACGAAGCGAGAACGATCCATCGCCTGCTCGAGTTTGTGCCAGGCGAAGGATTCCAACGCAATCGCGACAATCCGCTGATCGCCGATATGGTGATCGTCGACGAAATGTCCATGGTCGACGCGCCGCTGATGTATGCGCTTTTACAGGCGATCCCGAAGGGAACGCGCCTTGTCCTTGTCGGCGATCGCGACCAGCTTCCGCCCGTCGGCTGCGGCAACGTTTTTTCCGACGCGCTTGCATCCGAAGTGCTGCCGTACTTCCGGCTGACGGAGATCTTCCGGCAGGCGCAGCGGTCGAACATTGTCCGCAACGCGCATCTGATCAACAACGGCAGGATGCCGCTGCTCGTCGATCACGATTCCGATTTTCTGTTTGAGGAGATCCCGAATACCGACCGGATCCGCGCGCGCCTTGTCGAGCTGATCCGCCGCGAAACGTCGCGCCTCGGCACAAGCGATCCGCTGATGGACATTCAGGTTCTCGTGCCGATGAAAACCGGTCCGCTCGGCGTCATTGAACTGAACCGGCTTTTGCAGGACGTCTTAAACCCGGCTGCGCCGGAAAAGGCCGAGCATACCGTCGGAAGCATGCTTCTGCGCGAAGGCGACAAGATCATGCAGATTCGCAACAATTATAAGGTCGAATGGCGAAAAACGCTCCGCTTCGGACAGTTCGAAGAAGGGACCGGCGTATATAACGGCGATCTCGGAACGATTCTGCGCCTTGATCCGCACGAAAAGATTGCCGTGATCGCGTTCGATGACGGACGTGTCGCAGAATACGCGTTTGCACAGCTTGAAGAGATCGACCTTGCCTACTGCATCACGATACACAAAAGCCAGGGCTCCGAGTTTCAGACGGTGCTGCTCCCACTTGCCGGCGGTCCCGTGCCGCTGCTGACAAGGAACCTGCTCTATACGGCTGTGACAAGGGCAAAGCGGATGGTATACGGCATCGGCAGAAGCGAAACGCTTGCGCGGATGGTCAGGAACGCGTACCGAAGCGTTCGGAACACCGGATTGAAGGAACGGTTGACTGCATATGCGGAAATCGGATCGTAAACAACAGGATATCGCATTTCTGACCGATGCGCTGCTGCCCGGTCCGTATCAATGCTTTCTTTGCGATGAGGAGGATTTGATCGGCGAAGACGGGCTGTGCGACGCCTGCCGCGCAAAGCTGAAATACTGCCCGGAACCGACGTATCTTGCACCGCTTGACGGACTGTCCGTCGGTCTGCAGTACAGCGAGGAGATTTCCGCCGCGATCATCCGGTTCAAGAAGCATGAACAACGGGAATACGCCCGCTTCTTTACACAGTTTTTGTCCGTACCGGAGGAATGGCATGCGGACATTCTCGTTCCCGTTCCCATGCATCCTTTCCGGAAATGGATCAGAGGATACAACCACACGGAGCTTCTTGCCGCGTATCTTTCAAATGCGGTGAACATTCCCTATTCCGCAAAATTGCTGCGCAAGACAAAGCTCGGTTTTGAACAGAAAAAGATTACGGATCCGGCCGAACGACGCAGAAACATGCGCGGATCGTTTTCCGCCGATCCGCTTGTCAAAGGGCTGCGTATCGTTCTGGTGGACGATGTTTTCACGACCGGCGCGACGGCGTACGAATGTGCCAAAACCCTGAAACAGGCGGGCGCGGCGAAGGTCTATCTGTCTGCCGTTACGTCCCCGGCGCATTGACGCAGGATCGCATACTTGTCGTGCGTTGCCTTTCCGCCGCGGATATGCCGTTCCGCCTTGTTCACGTTCAGGACGCTGCGAACCATGCCGTAAAGCCCGGGATTGATTGTTTTCAGCCGTTCTGTTACGTCCTTATGGACGGTACTTTTCCCGATGCAGAGCGCTTTTGCGGCTTCCCGCACGGTTGCCTTGTGCTCTACGATATACGACGCTTCCTCGCAGATGCGAATTTCATACCAGTTCAATGAAATACCCCCATATGCTTGTTGGTAAAGCATATGAGGGTATGTGTCTTCTATGTCAGAAAGATTCGATGTTGATGGACTTGATCGGACCGTTCGGCAGGTCTTTGAGGTGCTCCGCGTCGAACCGCTTGAACCCGGTTTCGCGGTCGCTGAAGCAGTATTCCACGAAGTTGTCGGATATGTTGTGCGGAAGCGTCAGCGTCCTTCCGACGACCTCCGAAAGTGCAACGCCGATGTCGATCAATCTGACGTCCGGCAGCGTTTCATGAATGATCCCGGACAGGAACGGATAATGCGTACAGCCGAGGATCAGCGTGTCGATATCCGTGTTGCGGATCGGGGAAAGATACCGCTCAACCGTCATCTTCGTGATCGGATCGTCCTCCCGGAAGCCGTTCTCGATCAGCGGAACAAACAGCGGACAGCCGATGCCGGAGACGGTCATATCGGGGTACTGACGGTTGATATAATCCGAATACGCGTGGCTGTGTACGGTCGCCTGCGTGCCGATCACACAGATATGCTTGCTTTTTGTGACCTTCGCTGCGGCGTCGCATGCGGGCTCGATGACGCCGATGATCGGAATCGAAAACTCCTTTCGCAGCTCTTCCAGCGCGATTGCGCTGACCGTGCCGCAGGCAACGACGATTGCCTCCACGCCTTTGGAAAGCAGGAATCTGACGTCCTGCTCCGCGTATCGGATGATCGTTTCGGGGGTACGGGAACCGTACGGAACGCGCGCCGTATCGCCGAAATACACGATTGACAAGCCCTTGTTTGCGGCGCAGATCGCGTTCAGGACGGTCAGACCGCCGAGACCGCTGTCAAATACGCCGATTCTGCTGAATGTGGACATAGAACCTCTCTGAAACTTTTTTTATATCTTACCACGGTTTTTCGATTCTTGCAATATTTCATTGTATGCACAAAAAGGGGAGAAGCGACCTTGCTTCTCCCCCTTCGTGTTATTCGTTCTTCATCAGTACCGTATATCCGGTATCGGAAACCGAATACACGGCTTCGACGTCGCGGTCCATATCGTTCAGATGCGGATCGTCGGCGGAATACATCACGCATGTCCCGCAGCTCGATGACAGCGCGCGCGGAACCGGTCCGAGCTTCGACAAAACGCCTTTCTTCTGCAGCGCGCGATTCGACAGCAGCGCCGACGCGTGCGTGTAAAACGTTGCGATGAAGTTCATTTCGATAACGTCATGCGGTATTCGCCGTCGGTCTCTTCTACCTTGACGGTATAGTGCTGCGACGCAGCGAACCGGGTGATATTGCCGACCGCGGTCATGTTGTCGACAAGGACCTCGATCGTATCCGGCTGATTCTTCTTGACTTCACGCTGCACCGCGAGAACGGGCATCGGACAGCTCAATCCTCTTGCATCGATCATGATTACGCCCTCCTTTTTGTGTTGAAAACAGACAGTGCGGCAAGGATCACAAACCCTGCGATCAAAACCCAGAGCACCGGACCGGCGCCGATCCCTTTCGCGCTGGAAGCAAGACCGAAGTTGTGCGAAACGGCTGCGCCTGCGATGAATCCGAAGACCGTGACCGCGGAATCGCTGTTGCCTTCGCCCGCCAGAATGAGCTGACGCAGCGGACAGCCGCCGAGCAGGACGCTGCCCCATCCGACAAGCACCATACCGAGGAAATTGAAGATGCCGTCCGTGTGTGCGATCGGCTGATCGGCGAGACCGAACCTGAAATTGTGCGTGATCAGGTTGCCGACGAGAACGGCGACGATGATTGCCAGGAATCCGTAAACCAGATGGAAGTCTTTGAACATCACGACGTCACGCACGCCGCCCGCCATGCAAAGGCGCGAGCGCTGGCAAAGCGCGCCGACGACAAGCGCGATCAGAAGCGCCGCGTACCAGGGCGCGCGCATGCTTCCGGGACCCTCCGTGCTCTTTGCGAACAAATCGGGGATCAGCGAAAGAATGAACAGGACGACAAGAAGGATCGGGAACACAAGCCCTTCCGCTTTGTTCTGCTTATACGCACGGTTCAGCGTAAAGCCGAAACGGAGCGGGAACGTGCCGATCACGATGCCGACAATAAAGCCGAGAAGGCCGATCAGCGCGTTCACATCGCCGCCGCCGATGCGGATGACCATGCGAAGCGGACAGCCCAGAAAGACCAGAGCGCCGATCATGACGAGCATGCCGAGCACAAAACGCGTGATCGGCGAGGACCCGCCCTGCGGCTTCCATTCTTTCTTGATCATCGACATAATCATTGCGCCGAGAACAAGACCGACGATCTCCGGGCGGAAATACTGCACGACACCCGCGGAATGGAACTTTAATGCGCCTGCGATATCCCGTTCGAAACACGCAATGCAGAATCCCATGTTCTTCGGGTTGCCGAGCGCAGTCAGAACGACGGCTGCCGCGCCGACGATCAGACCGGTCAAAATGACGAGCCAGTTTCTTTTGACAAAGCCCGCAAATCCTTTTTGCTTTTTTTCCATATTGCCTCCTCCTGATTGCGTTATTCACTTGCACGAATAACGATCTGCTGGTATAATAACATATATGAGCGTTATTTGCAAGCGAGGATAACGAGATTGATGAAAACGATTTATATGGACAATGCGGCGACAAGCTTTCCTAAGGCGGCGGGCGTTTCCGACGCGATCAAGCGCTTTCTTGACGAAACGTGTGCCAACATCGGACGCGGCAGCTATCTGAAAGCGCAGGAAGCGGGGCTTTCGGTGATCGAAACGCGCGAACGCATCGGCGAACTGTTCGGCTGTCCGGACGCGAAATACGTAGTTTTTACAGGCGGCATGACCGCTTCGCTGAATATCGTGATAAAAGGGCTTGTGAAAAAAGGCGATCGCGTTCTCGTTTCGTCCTTTGAACACAACTCGGTGATTCGTCCGCTGGTACAGATCGGTGCGGAGATCGTCCGGATCCCTGCGTCGGAGGACGGCGTTTCGGATCTTTCGAAACTGCCGGATGATCTCAAATCGATTAAGCTTTGCGTCCATACGTTCGCGTCCAACGTCAGCGGCATGATTCAGCCGGTCAGAGCGCTTTCTGAGCGGCTCAAAGCCGCCTCCGTTCCCTTCTGCGTCGACGCGGCGCAGGCGGCGGGACATTTTCCGTTCTCGATGCGGGAAATCGGTGCGGACGCGCTCTGCATGCCCGCGCATAAGGGACTGCTTGCCGCGCAGGGATTGGGCGTGCTCTGCCTTGAACCCGGATTTGCGGACCGGCTCGAACCTCTGCTCTCCGGCGGGACCGGATCGATGTCGGACAGTGCGGAAATTCCGCCGTTTTATCCGGACCGGCTGGAGGCCGGAACGCTGAATCTTCCCGGCATCATCGGCCTGAAAGCCGCATTGACTTCTGCGGATTTCCCGGAACGGCGCGCGCATGAGCTTGCGTTGATGAACCGTTTTCAAAGCGGCATCCGGGATATCTCCTCGATCCGCCTTCTCGGCTCGGATGACATGAATCGCCGCGTGGGCGTATATTCGCTAGATTTTCTGCGGCGGGACAACGGAGAGATATCGTATCTGCTGGAAACCGAATACGGGATCCTCACGCGCTGCGGACTGCATTGCGCGCCGGATGCGCACCGTGCGTTCGGCACATTTCCGAAGGGTACGGTGCGGTTCAGCTTTTCGCCTGCGACCGCGTTCGACGAGATCGACGCCGCCGTCGATGCGATCCGGAAGCTCTCCTAAAATATATAGTTTCATAAGCGCCGTTCGGGGCGCTTTTTTCTTGCAGGAAAAAATGTTTCGTTGTATAATAAATCGATATCGATTATTCGAAAAATCGAAGGAGGAAAGAAATGAAACAGATTCAAGTAGCACTTTGGGGATTCGGTGCAATGGGCAGCGGCATCGCGAAGGTCCTGCTGACCAAAAAAGGCGTGGAGATCACCGGCGTTTGCGACATTCATCCGGATCGCGTCGGCAAGAGCATTTATGATCTTTTGGGTGTGGAACGCGGCGACAGGAACGACGTGAAGGTCATCGGCGATATCGACGCCGCGCTGACGCCGAAACCCGATCTCTGCATTCTTGCAACCGATTCGTTCACCAAGAAAGCATACCCGAAAATTTGCCATCTGATCGAGAAAGGCGTCAATGTCATTTCCACCGCGGAAGAAATGAGCTATCCGCGTGCGCAGAATCCGGATCTTGCTGACAAGATGGACGCTCTTGCAAAGGGTGCGGGCGTTTCGGTTCTCGGTACGGGAATCAATCCCGGTCTGATGATGGACCTGCTTGCGATCTGTCTTTCCGGCTGCATGACGGACGTCGAACACGTTCTCTGCAAGCGCGTCAATTCCCTCTCCCCCTTCGGTCCCGCCGTTATGGAAGAACAGGGCGTCGGACTCACCGTCGAGCAGTTTGAAAAGGGCTGCAAGGACGGTACGCTTGCGGGTCACGTCGGCTTTGCGGAGTCCGTCGGCATGATCGGTGAAGCGCTCGGCTTTGAGATCGACCGCTTTGAACAGCAGATGAAGCCGATCGTCACCTCCGTCGACCGCAAATCCCCGTACGGCTTTGCCAAGGCGGGCGACGTTGCGGGCGTCAACATGACCGGTCAGGGCTATATCGGCGACAAGGTCATGATCGACATGATCCATCCGCAGCAGATCGAGCCGGAACTCGAAGGCACCTATACGGGCGATTATATCACGCTGACCGGTACGCCGAACGTCAATATGCAGATCAAGCCGGAAGTCAACGGCGGCATCGGCACGATTGCAATGTGCGTCAATATGATCCCTCACGTTCTCAATGCAACGCCGGGTCTCAAGACGATGATCGACCTGCCCGTTCCGCATGCGATCATGGGCGATATGCGCAACTATCTGAACAAATAAGGAGCAGACAATGGCAAAGAAAAACGACTGGGTACAGATCCATATCGACGTTCTGAAGCCCGAAGAACGCGCAACGAACATTCCCGAAGATACGCGTCACGTCCCGCTCGAAATGTGGGTCAAGGGGCATCTTGTAAACGACGAGGCCGAGATCGGCGACGTTGTAACGATCGTCACCAAGACGGGACGCACGGTCACGGGGACCATGTGCGCCGTGAATCCTTCCTTTAAGCACAATTTCGGGGATTATGTTCCGGAGCTCGATCAGATCGAGGAAACCGTGAAGGACATTCTGTTCGGAGGTAGAAACAATGCTTGACAACAGTTATTCTGCCGTGATGGCGCGTAAAAACGAGATCATGAAGCGCGCCGTCGGAATGGACTACGATCTCTTTGAAAGCGGCTCCATTGCGTTCGATTACGAAGCGATGATGGCGGCGACCGGCTACACGCTCGACGCCGTCCGCAAGATCCAGACCGAAGAATTCCAGATCGGCAACACGCCGCTTTACGAGCTCAAGAATCTGACCGCGTTGGCACGCGCCTGCGCGCCCGCCGGAATGGGCGCACGGATCTTCGTCAAGGATGAAGCGTCCAACCTCTCCGGCAGCTTCAAGGTGCGCCGTGCCTCGACGAGCATTCATCAGGCGAAGAAGATGGGCTACAAAGGCGTCATCTCCGCAACGTCCGGCAACTACGGCGCGGCGGTTGCCGCCTGCGCCGCAAAGGCGGGTCTGAAGTGCATCGTTGTGCAGGAGTGCTTTGACTCCAAGGGCGTCGGTCAGCCGGAAATCATCGAAAAGGCGAGGAAGTGCGAAGCGCTCGGCGCGGAAGTCGTACAGCTCACGGTCGGTCCGGAACTGTTCTATATGTTTCTGCGCATGCTCGAAGAAACCGACTACTTCAACGCTTCGCTGTATACGCCGTTCGGCATCGCTGGCGTCGAAACGCTCGGCTACGAGATTGCACAGCAGTGCCGTCTGATGCTCGGCAGGGATCCGGACGTCGTCGTTTGCACGAACGCCGGCGGCGGCAACCTCACGGGAACCGCGCGCGGTCTTTTGAAGGCGGGCAGCAAGGCGGAAGTCGTGGCGGCAAGCGTCAATCTTTCCGGTCTGCACATGGCGAGCGATCACCAGTTCAACCTGAAATCCTTTACGACCGGTCATACCGGCTTCGGCATGCCGTTCTCGACGTGGCCGGACCGCAGCGACGTTCCGAGAAGCGCCGCAAGACCGCTGCGCTACATGGATCGCTACGTAACCGTCAATCAGGGCGAGGTCTTCTATACCACGGAAATGCTTGCCGCACTTGAAGGCATGGAGAAAGGTCCTGCGGGCAACACGTCCCTTGCGGCCGCGTTTGCGCTTTCGCAGACGATGCCGAAGGACAGGATCATCGTCGTGCAGGAGACCGAGTATACCGGCGCCGGCAAACACGTCAACGCACAGCTGAGCTTTGCGCGCAGCAACGGCATCGACATTCACTTCGGCAATCCGGAGGAGGAAGTCCCGGGCAAGAGCATTGTCCTCCCCTCCCATCCGTCGCTGATCAAGGCGCGACCCGCCGACATGACGCATCTCCGCACTTCGCTGATCCACAACGCGATCAAGATGACCGGCAAACAGCCGACGGACGCCGATATCGACTTCCTCGCGGCGGAAACCAAGACGAACAGAGAATTTGTAAAGGAGCATCTTGCATGAAACGCGACGACGATTTTGAAATTCGCAGAGAGCATCTGAAGGATCTTACCGATGCAGAGCTCGAAACCCGTTTCTGGTCTTTGATCGAAGAGCTCATCGATCCGCTGCTGAAGCTCGGTTATGAGAACACGACGCCCGCGATCGAACGCAGCGTGCTTTTGCGCATGGGATTCTCGTCCCTCGAAGCAAAGGCGCTCGTGGAGGGATGCATGGAGCATAACCTGATGGAGCACGGCGCGGGCAACGTTGTCTACCGTCTGTCGAAAAAGGACGGCACCGACGTCCGCACGGCGGGTCTGAAGCTGATGAATAACGGCGCATGGGAAGAAGCCGAAGCATTGTTCGGAGGTGAAAACGCATGAGCGAATACAAGCTTGACAAAGACACCAAGATCGACGTTGCCGAGATTCTGAAGGACCTCGAGCACTATCATCCCCGCCGCCGCGGCTGGACCTGGCGCGAGCCGGTTCCGGGTCTTCAAATGGGTCCATTTACCTACGAAGACGCCAGCAAGCCCCTGAAGGACAGCGTCGGACTTCCGCCTGCTCATTATTTCGGCGATATCGACCCGCAGCCGATCCCCGTCATCACGACCGAGATCGCATCCGGACGTTTTGAAGACGATATCCGCCGCATGCGTATGGCGGCGCATCACGGCGCGGACCACATCATGGTCATCCGTACCGCCGGGCAGAGCCACTTCGATGGTCTGATCGAGGGTACGCCGCAGGGCATCGGCGGCGTTCCGGTCACCAGAAAGCAGGTCCGTGCACAGCGCAAGGCGCTCGATATGATCGAAGATGAAGTCGGTCGTCCGATCAACTATCACAGCTACGTTTCCGGCGTGGCAGGTCCCGATATTGCCGTCATGTTCGCTGAAGAAGGCGTAAACGGCGCGCACCAGGACCCGCAGTACAACGTCATTTACCGCAACATCAATATGGTGCGGTCGTTCGTCGACGCCTGCGAATCAAAAAAGGTCATGGCATGGGCGGATATGGCGCAGATCGACGGCGCGCACAATGCGAACGCCACCGCGCGCGACGCATGGAAGGTCATGCCGGAGCTGATGGTGCAGCACGGCATCAACGCGCTGATCTCCGCGAAGGTCGGCATGAAGAAAAAGAACATCTGCCTGTCCACCGTTCCTCCGACGGCGACGCCGGGTCCGTGCATCCATATGGACCTGCCCTATGCGGTCGCGCTGCGCGATCTGTTCCACGAGTACCGCATGCGCGCGCAGATGAACACAAAGTATATCGAAGCGTCCACGCGCGAAGCGACGGTCACGCACGTGCTCAACATGGTTATCAGTAAGCTCACGAGCGCGGATATCCAGAGCACGATCACGCCGGATGAAGGGCGTAATGTACCGTGGCATATCTACAACATCGAGGCATGCGACACCGCGAAACAGGCGCTCGTCGGCATGGACGGTCTCATGGAGATGGTCGAGCTCAAGAAGGACGGCTATCTGCGTGAGAAGGCGCGCGAGCTCAAGGAACGCGCGATCCTGTTCCTTGAAAACATGATCGAGCTCGGCGGATACTTCAATTCCGTCGAGGAGGGATTCTTTGTCGACAGCGGCATGTTCCCCGAACGCAACGGCGACGGCATTTCGCGCAAGATCGACGGCGGCATCGGCGTCGGCACGGTCATCAAGCGCGCTGCGGACTATTGCGCGCCGGTCACCGCGCATTACGGCTACAACAACGTTGCGCAGTACGATCCGGACGCGGTCGACGATCCCGCGAAGCTCATCGGCGGCTGCACGTTCGAGTGCCCCGACAAGATCCAGTATATTGACGAACTCGACGAAACCGACAACGTTTATCTCCGCATGGATGAAGTCAAGGATTACGCGGGCCCGAACGCAAAGCTCATTAAGCCCGAAATGGAATGGCTTGCGGACGGCACCGTAATGCTGACCATGTTCTTCCCCACCGACGTCCGTCATGCGGAAGCGGCGGCGCTCGAGATCGGCAAGCGCATGAATCTGACCGATTGCGAAGTCATCAACCGCGAGATCATGCATCGCGCCGAGGGTACGCGCATCGAAATGAAAGGCAAGGTTGCATTCTCGATCAATATGGACGATCTGCAGCTCCCGACCGTACCCGACGTTTTGAGCGACGACGAGCTTTGGGACGCGATCGATAAGAAGCCGATGCGTATCGTTGCGGGTACGATCGGCGACGACGAACATTCCGTCGGTCTCCGTGAGATCCTGAACATCAAGCACGGCGGCATCGAGAAGTACGGCATCGAGTGCATCTACCTCGGCACCTCCGTTCCGCCCGAAAAGCTCGTGCAGGCGGCGATCGAGACGAACGCGGACGCCATGCTTGCGTCCTGCATCATTTCGCACGACGATATCCATTACAAGAACATCGCCAAGGTCGACCGCATCGCCCGCGAAATGGGCGTGCGCGACAAGCTGATGTTCGTTGCGGGCGGCACACAGGTCACCGACGAAGGCGCGCGTGAAGCGGGCGCGGACGTCGGCTTCGGACGCGGTTCGCACGGCAACCATGTCGCAACCTTCCTTGTAAAGGAACGCGCAAGAAGAGAACAGCAGAATGCACGTTAACGTACTGGTAGCGGAAATCGGATCGACAACGACGATCGTCAACGCATTCGACGGTCTCGGTTCGACGTCGCCTCGTTTCGTCGCACAGGGCAAAGCACCCACGACGGTATTGGACGGCGACGTCCGGATCGGGCTGAAGAATGCCGTTGACGATCTTCTTTCGCATACCGGCGAGCATACGCTGACCTATGACCGGATGCTTGCTTCCGGTTCCGCGGCGGGCGGGTTGCGAATGACCGTGCACGGACTTGTGCGCGATATGACGGTTCGCGCTGCGGAAGCCGCCGCGCTCGGCGCAGGCGCGATCATCGTGCAGACGACCGCAGGAAAGATGAACGAGTTTGATCTCGACGATCTTGACGCCGCGCGCCCGAATCTCATTCTGCTTGCGGGCGGAACCGATTACGGCGAACGCGAAACCGCCGTTTACAACATGCGGGCGATCGCCGGAAGCGGACGCAAAACGCCGGTGATCTATTGCGGAAACGTACAGAACCGAACGATCGTTTCCCGTATCGCAGAAGAAAACGGCATTCCGCTTTCCATTGCGGACAACGTCTATCCGCGGCTCGACGAGCTGAACGTGGAATCCGTGCGCAAGGTCATTCACGCCATGTTCGAGAAGCACATCGTGAACGCGCCCGGTATGGAACATATCCGCGACATGGTTAACGGTTCCATTTTGCCGACGCCCGGCAGCGTAATGCTTGCGTCGCAGCTTTTATACGACGAGATCGGCGACCTTGCCGTGATCGACATCGGCGGTGCGACGACGGACGTACATTCCGTAACGGACGGGTCCCCCGATATCGTTTCGATGATGACTTCGCCCGAACCGAAGGCGAAACGAACGGTCGAGGGCGATCTCGGGCTCTATATCAACGCGCACAACCTCGTCGATCGACTGGGCACGGACGCGCTGGATAAGGAGCTCGGCATCGACACGGACGCCGTCATGAAAGCATACAAGCCGATCCCGGAGACGGAAACGCAGTTTCGGCTCACCGAACGGCTTTGCCTTGAGGCGGGACTTGTCGCGCTTGACCGCCACGCGGGAAAACTTCGGCATCTCTACACGCCGCAGGGACGGCGAACGATCGCCGAAGGCAAGGATCTGACGGCGATCCGCTGGATCGTCGGTACCGGCGGCGCGCTGACGCGGCTGCCGCACCATGAAAGCATTTTGCGGACGATCGCCGACTGCAACAAGAACTGGATGCAGCTGCTTCCGACACCGGGGACCGCCAAAGTCCTGTTCGACAACGATTACATCATGGCGTCGGTCGGCGTCCTTTCCAAAGAAGACCCCGAATCCGCGCTGCGTCTGTTGAAGGAGAGCATTCGATGGAACGAAATCCGAAACTGATCATTCATAAGCAAAAACTGCTGCACAACATGCGCACGCTTGTCGACGCGGCGCACCGGCAGGGCGTTGCGATCGCGCTTGTTTCCAAGGTCGTCTGCGCGCATCCTGCGGTGATCGACTGCATCGATCGGAGCGGATGCGATATGCTGGCGGATTCGCGGATCGAAAACCTTTTGAAGGCGCAATCCGGTCTTCCGAAGCTGATGCTTCGCATCGGCATGCCGGAAGCTGCGGAGGACATCGTCAGCGCGTCCGAGATCAGTCTGGAAAGCGAGATCGATACGATTCTTGCGCTCGAAAAAGCTGCCGCAAGGCGTAACAGACTGCATCGCGTGATTCTGATGATCGACCTCGGCGATCTTCGCGAAGGCGTATTCTTCCGCGATTGGGACCTGATTCTCAAAGCCGCGCAAACGGTGAAGGCATGCCCGCATCTCGAACTTTACGGAACGGGCACAAACCTGACCTGCTACGGTTCGGTCCTGCCGGATTCCGAGAACCTCGGCATGCTCGTTTCGATCACCGAACGTCTCAGGAAAGAGCTTTCCCTCCCCATCCCCGTCATCTCAGGCGGAAACAGCACATCTTTGCAGCTTCTGCTCGACGGAACGCTTCCGAAAGGAATCAACCATCTGCGTCTCGGCGAGTCCGTGATGTGCGGGATGATTCCCGGAACCTACACGCCGATCGAAGGATGTTATCAGGATGCGTTTCAGCTCGACGCCTCGCTTGTCGAATGCAAGATGAAGCCGTCCTATCCGATCGGCACGCTGAGCAGAAACGCGTTCGGTGAAACGGTCGAATACGTCGACAAAGGCATGATGCTGCGCGGGATCGCCGCGATCGGCAGACAGGACGTGCGGACGGACGGACTGACACCGCTCGATCCGAACGTGGAGATCATCGGCGCAAGTTCCGATCACCTTTTGCTTGATCTGACAAAGGTACAGACGTACCGCGTCGGCGACACGGTTTCCTTTACGCCGGATTACGGCGCTCTGCTTGCCGCGAGCACGAGCCCATACGTTTCCAAAGAGGTCACGGACTGATGGAGCCGCTCCAGTACAAGGTCCATTCCGTCGATTCGGTCAAGTCTACGAATTCTACCGTTAAGGCGCTTGCCAGAGAGGGCGTGCCGGAAGGATACGTGCTTGTCGCTTCGTCACAGACGAACGGCCGCGGACGACTGAACCGCGTGTTTTTCTCTCCGAAGGGAACGGGGCTTTACGTATCGATCCTCCTTCGCCCCGGCTGCATGCTGCCGCCCTATGCGCTGACCTGCATGAGTGCCGTCGCGCTGTGCGACACGATCGGAGATTACAAGATCGATTCCGGCATCAAGTGGGTAAACGACGTTTACGTACAGAATAAAAAAGCCGCCGGGATCCTCGTGGAGAGCGCGATGAATCAGGACGGCAGTTTTCTGTATGCGGTTGTCGGAATCGGTGTGAATCTCTTTCCGCCCGAAGGCGGCTTTCCGGCAAACATTGCCGATACCGCGACGGCGCTGTTTTCATTCGCACCGGACGAAGAACTGCGGAAACAGTTTTTGAAACGGCTTCTTCTGCGGTTCAAGCGCTATTACGAGCAACTTCCCGAGATCACGTTCTTCGATTCATATCGCGAACGGCTCGTCGGGATCGGGTCAAAGGTGCTCGTTTCCGACCCGGACGGCATGCGCTACGGCACGTCCGCCGGCATTGACCGCGATTTTCGATTGATCGTACAATACGACGACGGAAGCTGCGCTTTGCTTGACCGCGGAGACGTAACCTTATTGTAAAATTAAGCACCCTTGCCGGGCGCTTTTTTCATAAAACGGACAGAAAACGGTTCAGTTCGTTTCGGGAAAGCCGCAGCAGAAGTTCCTCATCAAGCTTTGTGAGCTTTCCGTCCGAAACCGTGCATTCGCCGTTGACAAATACGAGATCGCACGGTTTGTGATATCCGACATTTCCGAACAGATTCATCGGATCGTCGATCGCACATAACATATCGGTCGAATCCCTTCGGATCGCAAATACGTCGGCGGCTTTTCCGACCTCGATTGAGCCGATATCCGTTCTTCCAAGAACCGCGGCGCTTCCGACCGTTGCGAGCTTCAGGATCTTATACCCACCCGGCGTGCGATTTCCCCAGACGAGCCGGTGAACGAGGTACGCAGCGCGCATCTCGTCCATCAGATTCGATCCGTCGTTGCTTGCGGAACCGTCGACGGCAAGACCGACCGTGATTCCGCGGTCGAGCATATCGGGCAGCCGCATCACACCGCTCGACAGCTTCATGTTCGAGACAGGACAATGCGCAATCTTCGTTCCGGTCGCGGCAATTTCGTCGAGCTCCGTTTCATTGAAATGGATGCCGTGCGCGTAAAAAACGTCGTTTCCGGTCCAGCCGAGCGATTTAAGGTGATCGAACGGGCGTTTTCCGAACACGGAGAGCGTATACTTCTCCTCGTCCTTCGTTTCGCAGAGATGTGTATGCAGCTGCACACCGTACCGTCTTGCCAGGACGGCGGATTCTTTGTAAAGCGGAGCGGACGCGGAAAACGGCGAGCAAGGCGCAACGACCACCTGCCGCATGGAGAACTTTGCGGCGTCGTGATAGGTTTTAATCGCCTTTTCGCTGTCCTTCAGAATCTCGTCGACGGTCTGCACCACGGAATCGGGAGGCAGTCCTCCGTCTTTTTCCGAAAGGTCCATGCTTCCGCGCGACGCATGCATGCGGATACCGAGCGCTTTCGCCGCCTCAAACTGCGCGCCGAGGAGATCGCCGCATTCCTTTGGAAATACGTAATGATGGTCGAAGCACGTCGTACAGCCGTAGCGCATCAGTTCCGCCATTCCGGCGCAGGAGCTGAAAAACACGGTCTTTTCGTTCAGATTTTTCCAGACGCCGTACAGCGCCTTCAGCCAGTCGAACAGCTCGAAATCCTGTACTTTTCGGAGGTTCCGCGTGAAATACTGGTACAGATGATGATGCACGTTGATCAGCCCCGGATACACGATCATGCCGGTGCAGTCATAGTCTTCGTCGGGCGTGCGTTCGTCCGCCCCGATCCGGACGATCTCACCGTTCTCAAACCACAGATCGGTATTGTGACAGATACGATCCTGCGGATCGCAGGTCACGACGGTGTCGATGTTTTTCAAACGCGTCAGCATTGCGCATCACCTCCGCTTTGATTATAACAAACCGCTTGAAAAAAGAACAGACCTAATGTATACTGTACGAAGAAAATTCATCGGAGCATCAAATGATTCGATTCGACAACGTTACATTCCAATACGAAAAGGCATTCTCCCCTGCGCTCTCGGATATCTGTCTTGAGATCAAGCAGGGCGAATTTGTCGCGATCGTCGGGCACAACGGCAGCGGAAAGAGCACGCTTGCAAAGCATATCAACGGTTTGCTGCTCCCCACGAAGGGAACGGTCACCGTATGCGGCATGTCGACCTCCGTCGAGGAGAATATCCTGAAGATCCGTCAGAAAGTCGGAATGGCGTTTCAGAATCCGGACAATCAGCTTGTAACGACCGTTGTGGAAGAAGACGTTGCGTTCGGTCCGGAGAATCTCGGCGTGCATCCGGATGAAATCCGCGTGCGCGTCGACGAAGCGCTTGCTTCCGTCGGCATGACCGACTATGCGACGTTCGCCGTGCATCACCTGTCCGGCGGTCAAAAACAGCGGATCGCGATTGCAGGCATCCTTGCGCTGAAACCGCAGGTGCTTGTTTTGGACGAGGCAAGCGCCATGCTTGATCCGAGCGGACGCGCGGAGCTTCTGGAAACGATCGAAAAGCTGCATAAGGAAGGCATGACCGTCGTTATGGTCACGCAGTACATGGAAGAAACGACCGGATGCGACCGCGTGATCGTCATGAAAGGCGGACACGTTATGCTCGACGGAACGCCCGCCGAAGTATTCCGGCACACCGATCTGCTTCTTGACAGCAATCTTGTCCCGCCGGAAACGGTTGCGGTGCGCGACGCGCTGAAAGATATGGGGTATCCCCTGTCCGACGATGTCCTGACGGCCGGTCGGCTTGCGGAGGAATTATGTCCGTTGATATAAACCATCTGACATTTGCATATACGCAGGGCGGCAAGCCCCTTGATCCGACGCTCGTCGATCTCGATTTCACGATCGAAGAAGGTTCTTTTTTGGGTATCATCGGACACACCGGCAGCGGCAAATCCACGTTTGTCAAGCATCTGAACGGACTTCTGACAAGCGAAAAAGGCGCCGTTGTCGTAGACGGACACGATCTTTCCGTCAAAGCGGAACGGAAAACGGTCCGATCGCTCGTCGGCATGGTTTTTCAGTATCCGGAATATCAGCTTTTCGCGGACACGGTATTTGAAGACGTCGCGTTCGGACCGCGAAACATGAAGCTGGACGAAGCGGAAATAAAGAATCGCGTACAGAATGCCATGACGCTGGTCGGGCTCGATCCGGAACGCTTCTCCGAGCGTTCTCCGTTCGACCTGTCCGGCGGTGAACGCCGCAGAGCCGCGATTGCGGGCGTGCTTGCGATGCATCCGAAATACCTGGTTCTGGACGAGCCGATGGCCGGTCTCGATCCGCTCGGCAGACGCGAGATTCTTGCGCTGCTCGAAAAGCTGCGGACGGAATCCGGATGCACGATCATTATGATCTCGCATTCGATGGACGATATCGCCAACCACGCGACAAAGGTTCTGGTCCTCGATCGCGGACGTGTCCGCATGTACGACACGCCGCAGAATGTGTTTGCACGCGCTGAGGAACTGCAGAAGATCGGTCTGTCCGTTCCGGCGATCACGAAGCTGTGCATTGAGATGAACCGGCGCGGCGCGTCCGTGCCGACCTCTATCTGCACGAGCGAAGCGTTTTTGAACTGGATCCGGGAGGAAAAGAAGCATGCGTGACATCACTCTCGGACAATTTGTTGCAGGCGATTCCGTTATACATAAGCTCGATCCGCGTACGAAGATCGGCATGATGATCCTCTATATTCTCATGACGTTCCTTGTGAAAAAAATTTATTTCCTGGCGATCCCGTTTGCGTATCTTGTGATCGAACTGGTGCTGTCCGGCATTTCGCTGCGCTATATTCTGAACTCGCTGAAACCGATCCGGTTTTTGCTGATCTTCATGTTCCTTCTGAATCTGTTTTTCACCAAGGGCGAACATGTTTGGCTTGACCTCGGTTTTTGGCAGCTTACCGGCGAAGCCGTGCTGCAGTCGTGCTTCCTTGCCGTGCGCATCATTTTGCTTGTTGCCGGCGCTTCGATGCTGACGCTTACAACCTCCCCGATCGCGCTGACCGACGGGATCGAGCGCCTCTTTGCACCGCTGAAAATCTTTCATTTCCCCGCGCATGAGCTTGCGATGATGATGACGATTGCGCTTCGGTTCGTTCCGACGCTGATGGACGAATCCGAAAAGATCCGCAACGCGCAGATGTCGCGCGGCGCGGACTTTGAAAGCGGCAATATCTTCAAGCGCGTAAAGAGCATGATTCCGATCCTTATCCCGCTGTTCGTTTCCTCCTTCCGCAAAGCGGACGAGCTTGCGATCGCCATGGAATCGCGCTGCTACCACGGCGGCGAAGGCAGAACGCGCATGCATCAGCTGAAATTCCGGCTTGCAGACCTTCTTGCGATCCTTATCACATTTGCGTTTGTCGCCGTGCTGATCGTGCTTCTGGTGCTGTTCAAATGAGACGGATCCGATTGATTATTTCCTATGACGGAACGAACTACGTCGGCTGGCAGGTCCAGCCGAACGGCGTTTCCGTGCAGGCGCTTCTCGAAAAGGCGCTTTTTGAACTGACCGGCGAGCAGATCCGTGTGGAGGGCTCCGGACGAACCGACAGCGGCGTGCACGCAAAGGCGCAGGTTGCGCACTTTGATACAGAGGTAAGAATGGCGGCGGACAAGTTTGCAATCGCCATGAACATGCACCTGCCGCCCGATATTCGCGTGCTGTTCTCGGAAGAATGCGATCCCACCTTTCATGCGCGGTTCTCCGCAAAGCGCAAGGTCTATTCCTACACGGTTCAGCTCGGACCGCACGCAGACGTGTTTCTTCGCACGACGTCGCTGCATCTGCATTACATTCCGGACGTCGAAGCCATGCAAAAGGCGGCGGCAGCTGTGATCGGCACGCACGATTTCAACGCGTTCAAGTGCGCGGACAGCTCGATGGAAAACACGGTCCGAACGATCACACGGTCCGAATGGAACAGAAACGGAAATCTGCTCGTCTACACCGTCGAGGGAAACGGGTTCCTGTATAACATGGTCCGCATTCTTGTCGGAACGATGCTGGAGATCGGAAGCGGGAAACGTCCGGTATCCGATATGGAGAACGCGATCGAAACCGGAAGCCGCACCTCTGCCGGCGCAACGGCGCCCGCGCGCGGACTTCGGCTGGAGCGTGTGATCTATCCCGATTTCGACACCGAGGAGGTTCTGAACCGTGGATGACCGGTATTGGATGCATATTGCGCTGGATGAGGCGAAGCTTGCGCTGAAAGAAAACGAAGTCCCCGTCGGCGCGTTGATCATAAAAGACGGGCAGATCGTTGCCCGCGCGCACAACGCATGCGAAGCGAAGCACGATCCGACGCTGCATGCGGAGATGATCGCTCTGCGCAGCGCGCACGAAACGCTCGGTTCGCTCGATGGGTGCACGCTTTACGTGACGCTTGAACCGTGCGCCATGTGCACGGGTGCGATGCTGCATCTGCGCCTCCCCCGCCTGGTTTACGGCGCATTCGATCCGGACTGCGGATGCTGCGGCTCCCGCATCGATCTGTCCGACCATTGGTTCGATCACAGCGTCGAAACGATCGGCGGCGTCTGCGAACGGGAGTGCGCGGCGCTGCTGAAAGATTTTTTTCGCAGCGTCAGAAACAAATAATGGTTGCATTTTCCGATTCTTTGCGTTATACTGCTAAAGACGCAAAAAACACGGAGACGTATCGAAGTGGTCATAACGAGAACGACTCGAAATCGTTTGACTGGTGATGAGCCGGTCCGTGGGTTCGAATCCCACCGTCTCCGCCACATCGCCGCGGGCTTAAGGGCTCGCGGCGATTTTCTGTTTTCAGACGCCGAGCTTGAGACGTATTCGTCATGTATTACGGATTTTACTTTGATTTTTCTTGCATTTTTGATTTACATTCGCTATAATATACAGGCATTTTGAACTGGAGGCAACTATGAACAACGAATTGATCGGCAACTGCATCGTCGGACAGTCGGGCGGACCGACTTCCGTCATCAATGCGAGCATTTACGGCGTCATCCGCACGGCGCTGGACGATCCGCATATCAATAAGGTTTACGGCGCGGCGCACGGCATTCGCGGCGTCATCGACGACGTGCTGTACGACATGGG
Organism: uncultured Eubacteriales bacterium; assembly: GCA_902792295.1. Taxonomy (GTDB): domain Bacteria; phylum Bacillota; class Clostridia; order Christensenellales; family CAG-138; genus UBA3792. The sequence continues at coordinate 8,781 of CADAZC010000005.1, read as the reverse complement.
AAAAGAAGCGCCCTACGAGCTTTCGCTCCTTCTGAATACGCCGTCTTCGGCGCTCGGCTCCTGCCGCTATAAGCTGAAGAACTTTGAAGAAGACGAATCGGATTACGTCAAGATCCTCGACGTTTTCAAGAAGTACGACATCCGCTATTTCTTCTACATCGGCGGCAACGATTCGATGGACACCTGCAACAAGATCAGCAAATACATGCAGCAGGTCGGTTATGAATGCCGCATCATGGGCGTTCCGAAGACGATCGACAACGATCTGTACGGAACGGACCATTGCCCCGGCTTCCCCTCCGCGGCGCGTTACATCATCAGCACCTGCATGGAGCTGTATCTCGACGCACGCGTCTATGACAAACCGATGATCTGCGTCGTTGAGATCATGGGACGTCACGCGGGCTGGCTGGCTGCAAGCGCGGCGGCTGCAACGTACACCGGATTCGGTCCGGACCTGATCTATCTGCCCGAGACGGACTTCGACGTGGATGAATTCATCGCCGACGTTCGCGAAGTGTATGAGGACAACGGCAAGGTCTTTATCGCCGTTTCCGAAGGCATCCACGACAAGTCCGGCAAGCTGATCTCCGAATACGGCTCTGACCCGACCATGATCGACTGCTTCGGTCATAAGCAGCTCGGCGGTCTCGCGTCGACGCTCGTAAGCATCCTGAGAGAGCATTTTACGGACACAAAGATCCGCGGCATAGAATTCTCCCTGCTGCAGCGCTGCGCGTCTCACGCGGCCTCTCAGACCGATATTACGGAATCCTATGAAGCCGGTCGCGTCGCCGTGGAATACGCGGTGCACGGCATCACCGACAAGATGATCGGTTTCCGCCGCAAGACGGATGAGGACGGAAACTACAAGTGCGAGATCAAGCTGATCGATCTCGACGCCTGCGCAAACACCGAACGCAAGGTCCCGCGCGAGTGGATCAATTCCCGCGGAAACGGTCTCAGAAAGCCGTACATCGACTATCTGCTTCCGCTCATTCAGGGCGATCCGAAGATCCCGCTGCAAAACGGTCTTCCCCGCTTTGCAAATCTCAAAAAGATTCGCGCAAAGGCGCCCCGCAAGATCGAAAATAAGCCCGAATAAAATCATCACGAAAGGAAGAGACGCATCTACGTCTCTTCTTTTTATGCAATGATAACAAAACAATTACAAATCGGAAACGAATTTGCTACTTTTTTGTTGCATGAATGTGATAAACTGTATATTGAAAACATGAGTGGGGGCAATCATGAAGAATCGTATTCTTATCGTTGAGGACGACGCTGCGATCGCGGAAGCGATCGGACTGAATTTGATGCTGTCCGATTACGACTATAAAATCATAGACGACGGTGCGGAAGCGGCGTCATTCCTTGCGGACGACCACAACTTCGATCTCGCGCTGCTCGATGTGATGCTTCCGAACCTGGACGGGTTTTCTCTGATGGAACACATGGAACGGTACAATATTCCTGTTTTGTACCTGACGGCAAAATCGGATCTTTCCTCCAGGATCAAAGGACTTCGGCTCGGAGCCGAGGACTATATCGTCAAGCCGTTTGAAATGCTCGAACTGCTTGTCCGCATCGAAAAAATCCTGGCACGGACCGGAAAGCTGAACAGCGTTCTGCGCTATAAAACGATCACCGTCGACCTGCAGAAGCGCAGGGTGCAACAGGGAGACAACGTCGTTTTGCTGCAGCCGCTGGAATTCGATCTCCTTGCAATGCTTCTGAAGTTCAAAAACTGCACGCTGTCGAGAGACCGGCTTCTGAACGAGGTCTGGGGATTCGATTTTGCCGGCGGCACGCGTACGGTCGATATTCACGTTGCGCATCTGAGAAAAAAGCTCGGTTCGGAGCTGAATATCGTTTCCGTAACCAAGCTCGGATATCGTCTGGAGGACTGAATGCGGCTGAAAACAAGGATTCTGCTCTGCGCCTGTACGCTGATCGCCGTTGCGGTCACGGTCTGCTGCACGCTGATTCTCGGCATTGTCAGAGAACAGATGCATTCTGACGCCGCGGAAAAGGCCGAAGAAGCGTTTATTGAAGCGCGCAGAACGATCTCGAGTGTCGATCTGGATGCTGACGTGATCGACACCTATATGATCTATAAGGTGCACGACGTCGATTCGTCCGATGCGTTCACGCTCTCCCGTGACGGAAACTATCTGATCAATAACGTCGGCTTCTCGCCCGATTCGTACATGAATATAAATGAGGACTACAGAGAATCAAATCAGGTTTTTGTTCGCGTATTCGGCAAAAATGTCCTTCTGACCGGGGAATACGTATACTGTTCGAACCAGAGATTCCGGTTGACGATGGTGACGGACCTCTCCGGAATCGACCGTGACATGCGCGCGCTTGCATGGAAATGCGCGGGCGTCGGCGCCGCGGTCACGGCGCTGTTTTTCCTGTTGACCTATTTCCTGCTGTCCGCTTCCCTGCGCCCCGTCAAAAAGCTCCAGTCCGTTGCGCGAAGGATCGCCGGCGGCGATTATCACGCCCGAATTGCGGTAAAAAACCGGGATGAGATCGGACTTTTGGCAGAGGATTTCAACACGATGGCGGACGCGGTCGAGCAAAGCATTGCGGAGCTCAAAGAACAGAACGCCCGAAAACAGCAGTTTATCAACGATTTGAGTCATGAAATGAAAACGCCTGTGACCTCGCTGCTTCTGAACAGCGAAACGTTGACGACAAGGACCGTTTCGGACGAGGACCGGCAGCGTGCGCTGCTTAGGATCAACGAGCAGGCGAAATGGATCGAACGGCTTTCCCAAAAGCTGATGCAACTTGTGATGCTGCAGGGAAGTATCGAGCTTGTTTCCTCCCCCGTCCGCCCGCTTCTGGACGCCGCGAAAGAAACGGTCGCCGATTCTCTTGCGCGTGCGCAGATCTCGCTGATCGTTTCATGCGAGGATCGGTCGATCCAGATGGATTTTGACCTGCTTCGATCCGCGCTCGTGAATCTCATTGAGAACGCGATCAAGGCGTCCGATCCTCAAAGTACGATCGAACTGATCGGAGCGGACAATCAAATTATTGTCTGCGATCACGGCAGAGGGATCCCGAAGGAGGAGATCGAACGCATCACCGAACCGTTCTATATGGTTGATCGTTCGCGCTCCAAAAAGCTCGGCGGCAGCGGACTCGGTCTTGCGCTGGTGAAGCAGATCGTGGATGCGCATCATGCGGAATTGCGTATCGAAAGCGAAGTCGGCGTCGGAACGTCAATTTTTATTCGCTTTTCCGACGCAAAACGATAACCGTTTGGAAACAGCTTGGAAACGACTTTTCTTCCGAACTGTCGTATGATGACGACAGAAAAAGGAGGTATGAACGTATGAAACAAAAGATATTACCGATTATCATGGTTGCGGTCCTGCTGCTGACCGCCTGTCAGCCGACGCCGGATCGCGATATTATCGTGCAGAAGGACACGGAACGTCTGGTCGAGACGGTGGAATTGAAAAATGCGAACGAAGATGTTTCCATTGAACCCGCCGACATGCCGGACAATCCGCTTGTGAAGATGGACGAGCGCTATACGTTTGATTTCGTCAACGACAACGGTCGTCTGCATATTCACGCCGATGCGGACGTATATGTGCCGGAAACCGGCAAGGCGCCGATGACGCGCGTCAAGGGCGAATATTTCACCGACGCATTTGCAAAGAAGATGTTTGATAAGATCTATCAGGGAACGACGGCGTATATCGTATCGAACGAAAGCAGACCGGCAACCAAAGCGGAGCTTGCCGAATTGATCGCATACTATCAGGAGCTTGTCGATACCGGCAGAACGGAAGACAAAATGATGGATGAAGAAGAGGCGATCGAATGCATCAATGAATGGAAGGAAGAATATAAGACCGCGCCGGACGAGGCGGAAGAGATCCAGCCGGTCGTCTCGGACGGAACCATGCAGCTTATGGACTCTACCGATGACGACCCGGCTGCGGTGTTCAAGCATGTGCAATATTATGAACTCCGGACGAGCGGTGAGCGCGGACAACTGGAAATTCGACGTCCTGCCGAAACGGATCTGAGCTTTCAGGACTATCTGGATTATCACCGGGATCCTCCGGACAAATGGATCGGCTATTCCGAATCGAGCAATACTCCGCGCGAGATCGATCTGGATAAGCCGTTCGACAGCCATGTCTGCTCGAAGGAGGATCGCACCTGCGCATACGGACAATCGATGTCCCCTTACGATGCGACGGAGCTCTGCCGGTCGTTTCTCGCCGAGCTCGACGTGACGGACGTTGAGCCGGTATCGTCGATCGACGCATATGTGACGAAAAATGCGGACGGATCGGTCGACGACTGCATCTATTTCATCGATTTTGTCCGCACCGTGTACGGAATGCCCGTCGCATACCTGACGCAATGCGAGTCATATATGTTTGAAGAGGTTGAAATTCCATGGGACTATGAAACGATCCGCTTCCTTGTCGACAGCAAGGGCATCAACTCACTGAATTGGCACTACCCGGTTCAGGTGACCAAACTGATCAGCAGCGATGCAGCCGTGCTGACGCTTGAACAGGCAGCGAATATCTTTGAAAACATGAGCGTTATCATCTATGACGCGCAGACGGATCATAACGACAGACCGGTCTATATTGACGTGCTGATTTCCCGTGTGGAACTTTCGCTGGTCCGTGTTCGTGAAAAGAACGAGCAGGGACGCACCGGATTATATATCCCTGCATGGGTATTCTACGGAAAAAAGGTCTCGAATTACCGCGAACCGGTTACGCAGGAAATGATCGACGAACAAATGACCGGCGTGGTCCTTGCCGTCAATGCGATCGATGGCAGCATCATCGATCTCGGACACGGGTATTGATCCGATAAAAATGAAAGGGACGGCGACGTCCCTTTTCTTTACTTTTGGTGCGGAATGTGTTATTCTTCAAAAAGAATAGCGAGGTTCCTATGCAGAGTCTTTGTTCATTTTTCGGAATAAAAAAAGGCGTCACGGCGCTGATCGGCGGCGGCGGAAAAACGTCGACGATGTATTATCTTGCGGAAGAACTGCGCGAAAAGGGTTCCGTCATCGTCTGCACGTCCACGCATATCCTGCGCCCGCCGCAGGTTCCGTATCTCCCCCGCCTTTCCGAACATCTGAAGCCGGGCGAGGTCGTTTCGACCGGAACGATCGACGGCGCGAAGCTCTCGGCGCCGGAACAGCCGTTTTCGGAGCTGGTCCGATTAGTGGATTACGTGCTTGTCGAAGCGGACGGATCGAGACAGCTTCCTTTGAAAGCGCATGCGCCGCATGAGCCGGTTATTCCGCCCGAGGCGAACACGGTGCTTGTGCTGATCGGCGTCGACGGGCTCGGAAAGCCGATCCGGGAGGTCGCGCACCGCCCGGAACGGTATGCGGAAATCTGCCGCGCTTCCGTTGATGATCCCGTTACGCCGGAAATGATCCGAACTGTTGTTTCGACCTATCCGCGCTGCGACGGCGTGATCGTCAATAAGGCGGACGACGACAAACTGCAAAGAAAAGCCGAATCGATCGCAAAGCTGTTTTTTGTACCGGCAGCGGTCACGGCTTATGAAACTGAGGAACCCATCAAAACGCTGTGGAGGCATGAATGTTGATTCTGATCAAAGGTGCGGGCGATCTTGCGAGCGGCGTTGCCGTGCGTCTTGCGCATTGCGGTTATCCGATCGTGATGACCGATCTCGATCATCCGACGTCGATCCGCCGGACGGTCTGTTTTTCCGAGGCGATCCTGAACGGATCGTTTACGGTTGAGGACGTCACGGCGGAGTATGCGGATTCGGCGGAAGCGGTCGATCCGATCCTGCAAAAAGAACATATCGCCGTGCTCGCCGATCCGAAGGCGGCGTGTATTCGCTCGCTGCACCCGGATGTCGTCGTCGATGCGATCCTCGCAAAGCGCAACCTCGGAACAAAAATCACCGACGCGCCGGTCGTGATCGCGCTCGGCCCGGGATTTACCGCGGGCGTCGACTGCCATGCCGTGATCGAGACGATGCGCGGACACGATCTCGGACGTGTGATCCTCGAAGGTCCCGCCGCTCCGAATACCGGCATTCCGGGAAACATCAGCGGCTTTACGACCGAACGCGTTCTGCGCGCGCCGCAGGACGGAACATTTGCCGAGATCCGGAAGATCGGCGACATCGTGAAAAAGGGTGAGTCCGTTGCTTCGGTGGACGGCGTATGCATCTCCGCGCCGTTAGACGGTGTGATCCGCGGGCTGCTGCCGACCGGAACGCCCGTTTTTAAGGGCATGAAGAGCGGCGATATCGATCCTCGCCCCGTTCCGGAGCATTGCTATACCGTTTCCGACAAGGCGCGCGCAATCGGAGGCGGTGTCCTCGAAGCGATCCTGATGCTTGAAAGGAGGAATGCACATGTTTAAAGCGGTTGTCGAAGCGATCAAAAACGGACGGTCGCCCCTTCTGTTCAGCGCGATCGAGGGACCTCGTATGGGCGAGATTGCCGTTCGGGACGGTGAACAGGTTGCAGGTGACGCGTCATTGATTCCCGATTCGGTCGATCCGGAAAATCTTCCGGCGGTTTCGGACGGCGTTCTGATCGAGCGCATTACCACGCCGCCGCATCTCGTTCTGTGCGGCGCGGGTCATGTTTCGGTGTTCACGGCGAAAACAGCCAAGATGGTCGGCTTCCGCGTGACCGTCATCGACGAGCGAACGGATTTTGCGAATTCCGACCGTTTCCCCGATGCGGACTGCATTCTGAATCAGCCGTTTTCCGAAGCGCTGTCTTCGATCTCCGATCCGAACACCTATTACGTGATCGTCACGCGCGGGCACAGAGACGACAATCTTTGTCTTCGCTCGATCCTGAACAAGCCCCATGCATACTGCGGTATGATCGGGAGCAAATCGAAGGTGCAGGTCGTCTTTCAGGACCTTATGAAATCGGGCTACACCGAAGCGCAGCTTAAAACCGTCCATTCCCCCATCGGTCTTCCGATCGGCGCAAATACGCCCGCGGAGATTGCCGTCTGTATTGTCGGAGAGATGATTCAGGTCAAGAATTCGGAGAACCGCGGCAGCGAATGGGACGCTCCGCTCTGCAATGCGATCGAATCGGCCCGCGAACCGTACGCCATGGTCACGGTCATCTCCAAACACGGCAGCGCGCCTCGCTCCGCAGGAGCGCGTATGATCGTCAAACGGGACGGAACGATCGTTTCCTCGGTCGGGGGCGGATTCGGCGAATTTGAGGCCGCTGAGAAGGCACGGGACATGCTTATGCACGGCCCGAAGGCGGCACGGTATACCTGCAAAATGAACAACCGGGAAGCCGCCGAAAGCGGGATGGTCTGCGGCGGTGAGATCGATATCCTGATCCGGATTACGGAGGCATAGTATGGGCGAAGATGTGAAACTGACGAAGCTCGCAAGCTGTGCGGGCTGCGGCGCAAAGGTCGGCGCCGGCGTGCTTGCAAAGATCCTCTCCGATCTTCCGACCCTGCGGGACGACAATCTGCTGGTCGGATTCGATAAGAGCGACGATGCGGCGGTGTACCGGATCAAGGACGATCTTGCGCTTGTGCAGACGCTGGATTTCTTTCCCCCGATTGCCGACGATCCGTTTACGTTCGGACAGATTGCGGCAACGAACGCGCTGTCGGATATTTACGCGATGGGCGGCGAGCCGAAGCTGGCGTTGAATATCATGTGCGTGCCGAAATCCATGCCGAAGGAAGCCGTACACGAGATCCTGCGCGGCGGATATGAGAAGTGCGCGGAAGCCGGTGCGATCATCTGCGGCGGGCACAGCATCTACGACGAGGAGCCGAAATACGGTCTGTCCGTGACCGGCTTCGTGCATCCCGGCAAGCTGTGGAAGAACCACGGCGCAAAACCGGGCGACGTTCTGCTTCTGACGAAGCCGCTCGGCATCGGCGTGCTCACCGCGGCGCAGCGCGGCGACCTTCTTGAACCGGAAACGCGGGACCAGATGATCCGGCTGATGACCACGCTGAACAAGGATGCGAGGGATGTTCTGGTGAACTTTGACGTCCACGCCTGCACCGATGTGACGGGATTCTCCTTCCTCGGGCATCTCTATGAGATGTGCAGCGGTTCGTCCGTTTCCGCGGAAATCAATGTCCGCGATATCGCGCTGATCCCCGAAGCGCTCGAATTCGCGCGGATCGGCGTTCTGCCCGAAGGCATGTACCGGAACCGCACGTTTGCCGAGCACGCCGTCGATACGGGCGATACGGAGCTTGCGGTCTGCGATCTCCTGTTCGATCCGCAAACGTCCGGCGGGCTGCTCGCTGCCGTCCCGGAACAGGACGCCGACGCGGCGTTCGAAGCGCTCAGGGGCCGTGTTCCGTGCGTACAGCGCGTCGGACGGATCGTTCCGGAATCCGGGAAAGCGATCCGGCTTATATAACGATCAATCGATCGGGAGCGGTGAACGCCGCTCCTTTTTCTTTGTATAAAGATTTTTGAGCGCATAAAGCAGAAAGCATACGCTTGCGGTGAGACGAAGATAGATTTTATAATGCAGAAAGAGCGATGCAACCAGCAGGATGCTCCCCAGAAGAACATATTTACTGACGGAATGAAGCAGAGTTTTCAGCGCTCGCCGATCGGGTTCGGTGCGTGAATCCGGGAAAAGCCGCGCCGCGATCTCTTCAACGCTGAGAACTGAGGCCCCCGGACGGTATTTTTGAATCAGCTCCGTCGCCTTCCGATCCGCTTCGATCATTCCGATCGAATCCGCCCCTTTCCGGACGGCTTCAA
>CADAZC010000004.1 GCA_902792295.1 uncultured Eubacteriales bacterium | reverse complement strand
AGCAGGGACGGCACAGTGAAACCCGCAGAACACTATGCGCTGCGCTTCGATTGCCGCCGTCTGGTCAACGGCGTGCCGCTTGCCGTTTACGCATCGGATTTAGGTTATACGGACGAATCGTCCTATGCCATCGCCTGGCAGCAGGAGAGTTTGCGGATCCTTGTTGATGCAGACGGCATTGCGGAGATCAAATGGTATAGTCCGCTGACGGTGATGGAAACCGTTTCCGATTCGACAATGCTGCTTTCCTTCGATAAAATCTGCGGGATCGCAGAAAAGATGATCCCGATCATTTACAATCCGTCCGGATGGGAAGGCGTCAAAACGCAGGATATCGAGATTCGATCGGTCCGGCTTGAACTGATCCGTGTCCGCGAACAGAACAACGTCAAAGAGCTGAAAGGTTTTTTGGTCCCCGTTTGGGTCCTCTATGGAACGATCCGGCAGATCAATGACTACGGGTCGGGCGAGGAACAGTTTTACGCAGAATATGCGATGAGGGGCGCTACGACCTGTTATGTCGGCGATGCTCGGGTATTAAAACAAATCTGAATAAGGACGCTTTACGGCGTCCTTTTTCTTTTGGAAAGGCCGAAGGTAAAGACAAAAACGAGCAGCAGACCGAAGCCGCAGGAGAGGGAGACGGCGAGCAGGTCAAAGGTGTTTTGCAGCATTTCACGACCGGTCGCCATGGTCGGCACGGTCGTGTCGGGACAGAACAGCGGCGTGAGAAAAAAGACGGCGAGCGCGGCGGCGAGCGCCGGGAAAAGCCGCGTCAGACCGTATCGCGGGAGGGACAGCGGCAGAACCGAGGCGCTTTGCAGAAGAACGGACAGCCCGCCGGACTGCACGAAAAACGCGCACAGCGCAAGCCGCAGCGGAAGCGAAAGCGGCAGCGCGGCGATCGCATTCGCGCCGGAGGTCATTTCAAAGAGACCGAGCGCGGCGGCGCGGACGGTCGGCGCGGACGTGCCGAACAGACGAAAAACACCGGCGGATTCAACGAGCGCGCCGAGTACGGACGCGAACACGATGCAGCCGCCGATGTTCAGGATCGCGTTTACGCCTTCGCCGATCGACGCCGGAAGATCGCGGGAGAGCGCGAACGGTTCGCCTTTCTTTGTTTCAGCGAACGAAACGCGCGAAAGCGGGATCAGACCCAAAAGCGCCGTTCCGTAGACGCCGAGCAGCAGGGGAAGCGCGGTTTTCGGATCGCGGAACATCCCGGCGGAGACGACGGAGATCAGAAACACCGGGTTCGGGAGGTTACAGAAAGCGGCGGCTTTTTGCGCGTCGGAAAGCGACAGCGCGCCGTCGCGGTACAGTTTTCCCGCGAGTTTTGCGCCGACCGGATATCCGCCTAAAAACCCGAGCGGCAGAAGGAGAAGCGGCGCGAGCCGCTTGGGAAGCCGGGAAAAGAGATCGCTGCGGCAGAGCAGCGACGATGTGACGAGGTATGGCAGAAGCGACGGCAGCACCCGCGTCCACCACAAAAGCGCCGCGTCCGAAGCCGCCGAAAACGCGGCGTCCGGCACGGCGATCAGACCGAACAGGATCAAAAGCGGCAGGATGAATCGCATAACGCCCTCCGGAAAAGCGTATGCGATTTTTCGCGGGGCAAGACCTACCGGTCAAGCAGCGCGCGGATCTCCGGAAGCAGCTTTGCCGCTGCGGCGCGTCCGATCGCGATGCATTTTGCCGCGTCATGCGGAACGATGCGGCTCATGAACGACACGTCGGGCCGGATGATGACGTCCGCGCGGCACGGCGCAAGGCGGTCGATGGCGGCGCGCATGATGTCCACCGAGCGGAACGCCACGCGGTAGGCGTTGGACCGGCGCTTCACATACGGCGCGGGAATGGAAAGATCGACGCCGATCACCACGTCGGCGCCGTTTTCGCGCAGGATGTCGACGGGGATCGCCTCCACGGTGCCGCCGTCGATGTAGGTGCGATCGCCGATCACGGCGGGATGCAGCAGCGCGGGGATCGCGATGCTCGCCCGCACGGCAAGGGACAGCGGACCGCTGTGCAGATAGCGCGTTTCGCCGGTGTCGAGGTCGACCGCGGAGCACCAGAAGGGAACGCACGTTTCGGAAAACGTGCGGTTGTCCGTCACAATGCCGCAGAGCCGCTGAAACTTCCTGCCGGAAAAAAGCCCGGTGCGGAACGGATCGGGCGGATCGAGCACGTCGCGTCTGCGAAGCTTCGCGGCGAACGCGCCGAGCGCGTACAGGTCCATTTCCGCGGCGTATGCCGCGCCGACGAATGCGCCGACCGAAGCGCCGGAAATCATGTCAATCGGAATGCCCGCTTCCTCAAGCACCTGCAGGATCCCGATGTGCGCCATCCCGCGCATGCCGCCCGATCCGAGCGCGACGCCGACGCGTTTTCTGTTTGCCCGCATGCCGTTTTCCTCCGATGCATTTTTCGGTTAGTATGCGATCGCACGGGCGTTTTATGCGGGTCGGAATATGGACAAAACGGAACGGCGATGCTATAATAAAACGGCAAAGAAAGGGGTGAAACACCATGAGAAAAATGATCAAAGAAAACGCCAAGTCCGCATTGCGCGCACGGTACTGGCCGATCGTCGGACTCGAGCTTGTTGCCGGCGCGCTGGTCGGCGGCTTCAGCGGTCTTTCGACAAGCATCAGCAAGGGAGACGTCTCCGATCTTCAGGAGTTTTTCGGCGGCAATTCCGCTGCCAATCAGAAGGTGCTCGGCATCGTTATGGCGATCGCTGCGCTGGCTGCCGTCGTCGCCGTCCTGTATGCATTCCTGTTCGGCAACGTTATCTCCGTCGGCATTTCGGGCGTCCGGCTCAAAGCATACCGCAGGGAAGCGTTCGGCTTCAACGACCTGTTTTCGGGTTTGAAACAGTACGGACGCTGCGTCGGGACGATGGCGCTTCAGACGCTGTTCATCATGCTCGGCTTCTTCTGCTTCTTCGTACCCGGCATCATCGTCGCGCTCGGACTCTTCGAGGTCCCGTATCTGCTGGCGGACGATCCGTCGGTCTCCGGCATGGCGGCGATCCGCCGTTCGTGGGAGAACATGAGGGGGTACAAGGGCAAGCTGTTCGTGCTCGGACTGTCCTTCATCGGCTGGCTGGTCCTGACGGCGCTGACCTTCGGCATCCTCGGCATTTTCTACACCGGACCGTACATCGCGCTTGCGGAAGCGGGCTTCTATCACGAGAAGCACGCCGAAACCGCGGCGGAAACGCCGGTCGTCGAAGCATAAGTTTTTGTGCAGCAAAAAAAGAACCGCCCGGACAGGCGGTTCTTTTCATATGCGTCAATTCAGTCGGTCAAACGCGCAAGCAGCGTGTCGATCTGCGGTTCCGTCATGCCGACGGACAGCAGAAACCGTCTTGCGTAGAAGGAGAGGTCCGCCGTCGTGATGTCGACGGAATCGTCATCGACGATATAGCGGATCATTGCGACCAGGTTCCGGTTCAGGATCGTGTCGTACTTCGCTTTGTCGCGCTGCTCGGTGATCTGATAATAGTTGTCGTAGGTTACCATGTAGTCGTCGACGATTTCACGATAGCTTGCACCGCAAAGCGCCTCCAAAAGCATGCACATAAAGCCGGTGCGGTCCTTGCCCTCCGTGCAGTGCACAAGATAGGGACCCTCCTGCTCGGACATGGCAATAAGCCCGTCACGGACCTTTGCCTTGAAGTCATCCGCCTGGAAGTTCATGCTCATGGAGAGCAGGATGACGTGTCCGCTCTGATAGAGGGACAGCCAGTACGGCGAGTTGAAATCCTCTTTTTCAATGTATTTCTGTACTTTTGCGTCGTTATCGGCAAGGTCGACGATGCAGTTCACGCCGGCTTCTTTGATGAGTGCGTCCACGTACGGCGCGCGATTGTGCTGATTGTCGCACGGGGAGGCGGAACGAAACAGGATGTTTTTCCTGAGCTTGCCGAGGTTGACGGCGCGGAAGTTTGCAAAGACGACGTCGCTCGGAAACTTTTCGCGCTCGTCCTGATAGTGGATGTCGCTGGCTTCCTGCACGTTCAAATATTTCCCGTGCTCCTTCAATGTGACGGTCGCGGTCATGCTCTCGTCGAGTCCGGCGACCTCCCAGACGTCTGCGCCGTAGTTGATCGCCGCCTTGATGTAGTCATAGCCGGGATATGCAACAAGAAGCGGATTGCCGACGTCGACATAATAGCCGTTGTAATACGGAAGATCGTCCATTGTGTAGCCGTTCGAGAACGATACCGTCACGCTGTCACCGTACAGAAAACCCTTCGCATTGAAGTCTTCGATCGTCATGGTGAGATAGACGCCGCCGAATTCCGGCTCGTGAATGACGTTCAGATCACGGACGGAAAGCGCGTCATCCTGCTTTTTCGTGCAGGCGGGCATACAGAAGAGAATGCAGAGGACGACCGAAAGTACGGCGAGCATCCGTTTGCGATTTTTCATAGGGATCTCCTTTCGATAAAACGCCCGATCCGCCATGCGAATCGGGCGCTTGTTTTTTTTCGCTTATGCTTTGCCGCTGCAGCCGAGCACGTCGACGAGTTTGTGCTGAACCATCTTCTGGATCGCGGCGCGCGCGGGCTTCAGATACTGGCGCGGGTCGAAGTGATCCGGATGCTCATTGAAGTACTGACGGATGCATGCCGTCATCGCAAGGCGCAGGTCACTGTCGATGTTGATCTTGCAGACCGCCATGCGCGCGGCTTCACGAAGCTGTTCCTCGGGAATGCCGACCGCATCGGGCATCTTGCCGCCGTTCTCGTTGATGATCTTGACGAATTCCTGCGGCACGGAGGAAGAACCGTGCAGAACGATCGGGAATCCGGGCAGGCGCTTTTCAACTTCGCGGAGGATGTCGAAACGGAGGGGCGGGGGAACCAGCAGACCCTGCTCGTTGCGCGTGCACTGCGCGGCGGTGAACTTGTATGCGCCGTGGCTCGTGCCGATTGCGATCGCCAGGGAGTCGCAGCCGGTGCTCTCGACGAACTCCTGTACGTCGTCGGGATGCGTATAGGACGAATCCTCTGCGGAAACGTTGACCTCGTCTTCGACGCCCGCCAGCGTGCCGAGCTCTGCCTCGACGACCACGCCGTGATCGTGTGCGTATTCGACGACCTGCTTGGTGATGGCGATGTTCTCCTTGAGCGGGAGACCGGACTTGTCGATCATGACGGAGGTGAAGCCGCCGTCGATGCAGCTCTTGCACAGCTCAAAGCTGTCGCCGTGGTCCAGATGGACGCAGATCGGCAGGTCAAAGCCCGCGTTCTGCTCGGCGTCCTCGATTGCCGCCTCGATCAGCTTCATCAGATAGATGTGGTTCGCGTATGCACGCGCGCCCTTCGATACCTGAAGAATCAGCGGAGCGCGTTCCGCGATCGCCGCCGCGGTGATGCCCTGAATGATCTCCATGTTGTTGACGTTGAATGCGCCGATCGCGTATCCGCCGTCGTATGCCTTTTTGAACATTTCGGTGCTTGTTACGATTGCCATACCAAAATTCTCCTTTTTAAGATTCTGAGATTATTATATATCCCGCAAAAAGGAATTGCAACCGAAACTTTTTTGGGCTATACTGATAAAAAAGAGTACGGAGGCAATTATGACCGAAAAAATGCTTTCCCTGATCATACCCGTCTATTTTGAAGAGGAGGTTCTTCTGGAATCCTTCCGCCGCATGGACGCCGCCATGCAGGCGACGGGGCACCCGTACGAGATCATCTACGTCAACGACGGCAGCCGGGACGGCACGATGAAGGAGCTTCGTCAGCTTGCAAAGGAGCATCCGGACACGGTGAAGGTCTATTCGTTCTCACGCAACTTCGGGCACCAGCTTGCCGTGACCTGCGGCATGGATCACGCAAAGGGCGACGCGCTGATCATCATCGACGTCGACCTGCAGGACCCGCCGGAACTGATCCCGAAGATGGTGGAGCTTTGGAAGAACGGCGCGGACATCGTGTACGGCAAGCGCCTGAAGCGCAAGGGCGAGACGGTGTTCAAAAAGCTGACCGCAAAGCTCTATTACCGGATTCTGTCCTCCATGAGCGCGTACCCGATCCCGCTTGACACCGGCGATTTCCGGCTTCTGGACCGCAAAGTCGCAGACGTCTTTTTGAAGATGCGCGAGCAGGCGCGCTTTTTGCGCGGCATGTCCGCATGGATGGGATTCGAAGCCGTTCCGATCGAATATGTGCGTGAGGAGCGCGCCGCGGGTAAGACGAAATATACGCTGAAAAAGATGATCAAGCTCGCGCTCGACGGCATTTTCAACTTTTCTTCAAAGCCGCTGGAGCTTCCGTTCGGCTTCGGCGTCGCGCTCGGCATCCTGGGCGTGTTCGGGCTGATCGCGATGATCGTCCTGACCGCGATCTTCGGAACGGGCTGCCCGCAGTGGCTGTGGGCAGTCGTCGGCGGGGTGCTGCTGCATGCGCTCACGCTTTGCTGCATCGGCGTGCACGGCATGTACCTCGGCAGAATGTACGACGAGCTCAAGGATCGTCCGCTTTACATTGTTGCGGAATCGCTGAATACCGATAAAGACTGATTGTTTCAATGTGCTCCCGGCCGATACGGGAGCGCGTTTTGTGTTCCGACAAATATTGACATTGTTCTGCACAAATAGTATACTGTATATAATCTTTTGAAGGAGGGTAATTTCATGAAAACAACGACCGGGCGCGAAAGACAAACTTCCAAGAAGTACAGCGCGCTGATTCGCGCCGTCATTCTGGCGGTGATTGCGGTGCTGGTGTACGTGATCGGAAGAAGAACGGGGATCTTTACGGAGATTCCGAAGCTCAACCTGAACGGAAAAGCTGTCCTTCGCGGCGTCTTGATTCTGCTTGCCATGTTTGCAGTCGAAGGATTGCTCATCTTCCTGCTGAACCTTTTGAAACCGAAAAACAATCGTGCCCGCACGCTCGTTTCCCTGATCAAGAACATGCTGCGGTACGCGGTCATTCTCGCGGCGATCTGCATAGCGCTGACAATGTTCAACGTCGATATCGTGACGATCCTCGCCGGTCTCGGAATTTTAGCTCTGATCATCGGCTTCGGCGCAGAGAGCTTGATCGCTGATATCGTCACCGGTATGTTCATCCTGATCGATAATCAGTATAACGTCGGCGACATCATTGAGGTCGATGGCTTCCGCGGCACGGTCACGGAGATCAACGTCCGTTCCACGGTGCTCACCGACGTCGGCGGCAACGTCAAGATCATCAACAACTCGGACATGAAGAACGTTCTGAACCGTTCGGATAATTTCTCCAAGTCCGTTTCCGACTTCGCGATCCCGTATGAGACGGATCTCGAAGAGCTCGAAAAGAAGATTCCGGATCTCCTCGAAGAGATCTATCAGAACAACCAGCCGCTGATGAAGGCGAAGCCGGATTATCTCGGTCTCAACAAGCTCGATGACAGCGCGGTCGTGTTGAGATTTACGGTCGACGTCGCGGAGGGCGACATCTTTGCCGGCGCGCGCGCATTGAACCATGACCTGTTCATCGGCATGCGCAAGCTCGGCATCGAGGTTCCGTTCCCGCAGCTCGATCTGCACCAGAAATGAGGAAAAAGGCGCACGAGTTCAACGGAACGCCCACAGAGTTCCGTAAGGACGGCGCGCCTGAATTTCCTGCGCTGCCCGACGAGTTCAACCGGTTTATAAAACCCCGGAAGAAAACGGAGGACAAGCGTTCGCGCCGTTTGCGCAGGATGCTGATTTTTGCCGCAGCGGGGCTTATAACGATCGGACTGTTTCGTCCGGTGCCTGCCGCAGCGCAGCCCGGGGAGGCGGAGGGAACGGCACCCGTACAGACGGCGCTGCCTTCCGAACATTCCGAACCGACGACGCTTCCGACGGCGAAGCCCACGCAGGTTCCGTCGCCCGAACCGACTCCGGAGCCGATACCGGGTGCGGAAGCGGTCTTCATCCGTTCGTCCCTGGTGTATTTCGGAACGGTACGGTTTTCTGTGCCGGACCGGATCACAGAAGCGGGGATGCGGATATGGGATCCTGAATTCGGCGTGACGGCAACGGAGCACACGTTTACCCGTGAGGAGATCGACAGCGGCGTATTTACGATCGCGAGATATGACGCAAACGGCTTCTGCATGGAGCATTCGGATGTGTACGGACAGGTCGATCGTGAACCGAGACTGACTTTGGAAACGACGGTCACATACCGGACGGAGACGGGAGAGGAGACGCTGACAGAGAATACTGCGGCGGAAGCCGTACCGTGGGTCAATGTGAATTATGATACCGAAGAGGACATCGGAGGCGTCATTGAATGGATGTACGGGACGGTATACCCGAACCATTTCGTCGTACGCATCGAAGAGGTGCCGACAGATCATCCGCGGGTCATTTTCGGAGACGACGTCAGCATGCTCGGCAATGGCGATACGCTGGTTACGATCACGGTCGACGGCACGATGCTGGCGGGCGAGTTCGATCCGGTTGACGGGTTCGGATACATTTACGACGGAGAGAAGTATTATAACTTCGTATTCGCCGTTCCTCTGCCGGACAGTTTTCCGACGCACGGAACCGCCCGCGTTGCGATTAAACAGAAACTGGTCGATCACGATTTCATTTTTGAAAAAGAACCCTTTGACATCACGTATTGAGAAGAATAATGCCTGAAGGGAGGGGATGGAACAACCCGCAGACAGGGTTGGACCGATCCGGGATGAGACAGAGCATTGAAGAAATGAATCAAGTCGCACCGGACTTTCCGGATTCGAGCGCAAAGGAGTTTGCGCCGCTTCCGGACGAGTTCAATCGCGATACGCCGAAGAAAAACGCAACGAAGAAAAAACCGTCGACGATCCGCAAGGTGATGCTGTATATGGCGACCGCCGGCGTCGTTACGGTCGGCGTAATCACGCCGGTCGTGAAGTTGAACCCGCCCGAGAAGCCGCCGAAGGTCGTGGAAACGGTGACGGAATCGCCGTCTCCGTCGACTGCCGCAACGGAAACGGCGAAACAGCCGGTCACGCCCAGCCCGACGCCCACTCCGACACCTGCGCCGACAGCCACGCAGACGCCCGAGCCCACCGAAGAGCCGACTCCGACGCCGACGCCTACACCGACGCCGCGTATGACGGGGCAGATCCACATCACGATCTACTCAGAGGTCTTTGACAGAAGCGTTGCCATACAGGGCGAGTACCCGAGCGAGGTGCTTGTAAACGAGACGGTTGCTGCGGAGACGTTCAACGAGTATGAACTGCCGCCGCTTCCCGAACAGAAAGGGTACACGGCGCTTGGCTATGTACTGCTGAAATCCAGCGGCGCGGAGTACCTTGAAAGTCTGTGTGACGGCAGCGCGGAGCCGTCCGTGATCGGATCGGTTGCGCTTGACAAAACGCTGACGGCGGACGATCTCGAGATCGTGCCCAAGAATATCGAGGGCGTATACGAGGCGGAGATCCACGTTGTATGGCTTGCCGACGACAGCAAGCACATTCTCCAGTTCTACGACGGAACAACACTGTTCGGCGAGTATAAGGTCGGTTTCCCGGTCGAATCCGAACAGATGATCTATCTGGAACCGTTCCCGAAACCGAAGCGCGAGGGCAAGACCTTCGTCGGCTGGTGCGACGTCGACGGATATCTGATCGATGCGGTCACCTATTACGATTTCTTTATGAAACTGCCGTGGGCGAAGACAAAGGATGAGCGCGCAATGGCAAGACCGATGCCGTGCAAGGTCTATGCCTGCTGGTCCGACGGCTCCGGCGGCGCGCCGCCGCCCACGCCGCGTCCGCCCATCACGCCGAAGCCGACGGTCACGCCCGTGCCGGTCTATTATTCGGTTGAAATCGGGCCGATGTGTTCCTTCTCCGAGGGCGGCTCCACTGGAGGAGCGACGGAAGTCCAGAGCGGAAGAGGCATCACGGTGTTTGTTGATTTGTTCGATGACAGCTCTGACGTTGTCGGTACATTCCTGGTAACATATCTGAACAGCGGAACCGAGAGAGAATTCCCCGCTGTTCCGTACAAGGTGATAGAGATAGACGATGAAGAGTTTCATGTCTTCTTTAAGATCACGATTCAGGTCACGGTGATCGACTTCCCGTGGTAATGACACAAAAGAAGCCCTGATTTCGGGGCTTCTTTTTTGATGCAGCGAATCGGCGGACATGGGAAGGGAATGACATTTTTACGCAAATCTTACGCGAAACGCTTGCTTTTTTCGCCCGTTTGTTGTACGATAACAAAGGAAAAATATATTCTATGGAGGTATATATTTATGGTAAGAGTTGCAATCAACGGTTTCGGCCGCATCGGCCGTCTTGCGTTCCGTCAGATGTTCGGCGCGAAGGGCTACAAAGTCGTTGCGATCAACGACCTGACCAGCCCTGCGATGCTGGCGCACCTTCTGAAGTACGACACCGCGCAGAAGGGTTACTGCGGCGTGATCGGTGAGAACAAGCACACCGTCACCTCGAAAGAGCCGGTGTTTGAAGAAGACGGCAAGACGGTGAAGGTCCCCGGCTCCATCACCGTGGACGGCACGGAGATCACCATCTATGCAGAGCCGAAGGCGCAGAACCTGCCCTGGAAGAAGCTGCGCGTCGACGTCGTGCTCGAGTGCACCGGCTTCTACACCAGCAAGGCAAAGGCGCAGGCGCACATCGACGCAGGCGCAAAGAAGGTCGTCATTTCCGCGCCCGCAGGCAACGATCTGCCCACCATCGTCTATAACGTCAACAACAACATCCTGACCAAGGAAGACAAGATCATCTCCGCGGCAAGCTGCACCACCAACTGCCTTGCGCCGATGACGAAAGCGCTGAACGACAACTTCCCGATCGTTTCCGGTATCATGACCACGGTCCATGCGTACACCGGCGATCAGATGATCCTCGACGGTCCGCATAAGAAGGGCGACCTGCAGCGTGCACGCGCAGGCGCGGCGAACATCGTTCCGAACAGCACCGGCGCGGCGAAGGCGATCGGTCTCGTCATTCCGGAACTCAACGGCAAGCTGATCGGTTCCGCACAGCGCGTCCCGGTCGCCACCGGTTCCACCACGATCCTCGTTGCGGTCGTCAAGGGCAAGGACGTCACCAAGGAAGCAGTCAACGCGGCAATGAAGGCGCAGGAGAGCGAATCCTTCGGCTACACCACCGAGAAACTCGTTTCCAGCGACATCATCGGCATGACCTACGGCTCCCTGTTCGATGCGAACCAGACCATGGTCCAGAAGATCGACGACAACACTTATCAAGTGCAGGTCGTGTCCTGGTACGACAACGAGAACAGCTACACCTCGCAGATGGTTCGTACCATCAAGTACTTCGCGGAACTGTAAGCTGCAAAAGTAAAAAAAGCCCGGGAGCGCATCCCGGGCTTTTTCGTTCAATTTTGCACAATTCGTCAAAAAAATCTTTTCTTTCCGCGAGAATTTGATATAATGGTTGCATCCAAAGGGAGGACGAACATATGAACAACACTTCGGATTCCAACAAGCGCAAAAAGAGGATCATTTCCGGCACGGCAAGCGTAAAGCGCCGCGACGACAATCCGGTCGGCACAAACGGTCCGGTCGGAAGAAAGGACGGCTACCAGGGCAGAAGAACGCAGTACGGTTCACAAAAGCCCTCCGGCGGCACGGAGCAGAGCGGAACGCCGCTTTCCTCTCTGTTCGGCGGCGCGCAGAGCCAGAATCAGCAGAGCCAGAGCAGCCAGAGCCAGGGCACGCAGCCGACCTATTCGTCGCTCAACAGCGGCGGCACGGGCAGCACCGGCAGCACCGGCAAGGGACTGTTCGGCACGGAGTTCGGCAAGATCCTGATCTTTATTCTGATCGGCATTGCGATCTTTCTGCTGATCCGCTGCGTCTTCGGAAGCAGCTGTGCGTGTTCGATGCCGGAATTGCTCCCCGATGAAAGCGATATTACGCAGAACATCGGCGGCAGCGATGCGATTCCGGACAGCTCCGTGCAGCAGGGCTACGGTTCCGATCTTCTTTCGCAGCTGTTCCCGACCGTCAACTCGTTTGACGAAACGGACAACAACGCGCCCGCGGCGGTCACGTCGAGCACGTCGTACTCGGATGCGGACTATACCGTATCGAACAAGTCGCGTTCGAAGTACACGACGATCAAGGGCGGCGGAAAGGACGCCGTTACGCTGATGATCTATCTGTGCGGCAGCGACCTTGAGAGCGAGCACGGCATGGCAACGTCGGACCTCAACGAGATGCTTCACGCAAACCTGAACGACGACAAGGTCAACATCATCGTCGAAACGGGCGGCGCGAAGAAGTGGAACAATTCGGTCATCTCGAACAAGACCAACCAGCTGTACCGCGTCACGAGCCGCGGGATCCAGATCCTGAACAAGGACGTCGGCAAAAAGAGCATGGTCAATCCGGACACGCTCACCGATTTCATCCAGTTCTGCGCGAAGAACTATCCCGCAAACCGTTATATGCTGATCCTGTGGGATCACGGCGGCGGCGCGATCTCCGGCTACGGCTATGATCAGACGGCGAGCGGCACGATGACGCTTGACAAGCTGAACAATGCGCTCAAGAAGGGCGGCGTGAAGTTCGATTTCATCGGCTTCGATGCGTGCCTGATGGGAACGCTGGAAACCGCGGTCGTCACCGAGCAGTACGCGGACTATCTGATCGCGTCCGAGGAAGCGGAGCCCGGCACCGGCTGGTATTATACGAACTGGCTGACCGCACTTTCGAAGAATCCGTCGATCGGCACGGTGGAACTTTCCAAAACCCTGATCGACGACTTTACCGACGTCAGCAAAAAGAACTATCCCGGCTGCAACACGACGCTTTCGATCGTCGACCTCGCGGAGTTTGCGGGCACCGTTCCCGCCGCGTTCAACAGCTTCTCCGGCGATATCGGCAAGATGCTCGACAGCGACGACTATAAGCAGGTCGCGGACGCTCGCGCCGACGCGCGTGAATTCGGCGTTTCCGCGCAGGTCAACCACATCGACGTGATCGACTTTGCAAAGAAGATCGGCACCTCGAATGCGAACGCGCTCGTCAAGGCGCTTTCCGGCTGCGTGAAGTACAACCGCACTTCCGTTTCGATGAAAAATTCGAACGGGCTTTCGATCTACTTCCCGTATTCGAGCTTCAAGAGCATGAATTCCGCCGTTGCGCTGTACGATAACATCGGCATTTCCGGCGAGTATTCCCGCTGCATCAAGAACTTTGCATCACTTGCTGCGGGCGGTCAGATCGCAACCGGCGGCACAGCGGGTTCGCCGTTCGGCTCGCTGTTCGGCAACTATTCGGACAGCTCCTCGTACTCCTCGGGCGATATGCTTTCGACCCTGCTCGGCAGCTATCTCGGCGGTTCGGGCAGCAATGATCCGCTGTCCTCGATCTTCGGCGGTTCGCAGTCCCTGTACGGCGGTTCGTCCTCCGGCGGCGCGATGGATCTCCTCGGCGGCATCCTCGGCGGCGGATCCGAAAGCTGGTTCGATTCGGGACGTGTGCTCCGGAACAAGGACAATTACACCGAGAACAGTCTGACGCTTTCCGATCTCGAACTGACGGAGAAGAGCGAAGGCGAATACGTGCTCTCCATGAGCAAGGACAAGTGGGACCTTGTGAAGAACGTGCAGATCAACCTGTTCGTCAAGGACGACGAGATGGACGGCTATCTGGACCTCGGCATGGACGATCAGTACGAGTTCGACGCCGACGGCGACCTCAAGATCGAATTCGACAACACGTGGCTCACGATCAACAAGCAGCCCGTTGCATACTACTTCCTCGAGCATGTTGAGGACGGTAAGAACTGGGCGACGGCGGGACGCGTTCCCGTTATGCTGAACGGCGAGCGGTACGATCTGCTCATCGTATTCGACAACGAGATCGCAGGACACGAGGACGGCTATGTCGCGGGCGCGCAGCGCGTCTATGACGAGACCGAATCGATCACCGTTGCAAAGGGCTTCGTGCAGCTCAATAAGGGTGACAGAATCGACTTCCTCTGCGACTATTACGGCGCGGACGGCACGTACGAGGCGACCTATTATATCGGCGATCCGATCGTCTACAACGGAAAGCTCACCGTCGGCTACATGGACATCGGCGGCGCGGCATGCGACGTCAGCTATTGCCTGACCGACATCTACGGCAACGAGTTCTGGACGGAAGCGCTGACCTTCGAATAAGAAAACAAAGAAACGCCCCGGGAGGTTTTCCCGGGGCGTTTTGCTGTCAAAAATCAAACCGTGACGGCGCTCTGCGCATCCCTGTGCAGCTCGCGTCCGAGCGCATAGGCGTAGAGATCGGTGGACAGCGCGTCGATCGCGATCGAGGCACGCGCGATCTCGGAACAGTTCATCAGATCGGAATGCCGCAGGATCACCGGCGCCTTTGCGTTGCTCGCCATTGCGGCAAGCAGACCGCGACCCACGCGCTTCAGCCCGAGAACATGCAGATACAGATCGTCGACGTTCTTCCCGAGCGCGGCGGTCATGCCGTCCGGAACGTGCAGCAGCGCGGAAACCAGAATGCGCTTGCACCGTGCGAGCGTATAGCGCTTGGACTTGATCGCTTCCAGAAGGGAGGGGAGATCGACCGACTCGCGCGCGGCACGGTACAGAACCTGCTCAAAGCCCTCGCCGACGTCGGGAAGCGCCTGCAGCTCCTCGATCGTCATAGACCGCAGCCGGTATAAGAGCATCGGGGCAAATTTGTCGAAGGTGACGGGGAACTGCTCGTCGAACCGCATCGCCGCGGCAACGCTCATCGGCATGGTGTCGTACACGGATTCGTCGCCGCCCAGAAGCGCTTCGCGGATCGCGGTGGCGCTCGATAGCTTTCCGGTCAGAACCGTACTGTTATAGCGGTTTCCGATCCGCTGGATCGGCAGAGGACGGATCTCCGGCGCGAAGCGGCGCAGGGATTTCAGGTATTCGACGGCAAGGATGTTGTTCGGCTGCTGCAGGATCTCAAGCTCGTCCTCCGGCACGCCGTAATCGGCAAGCGCGTCGTGCTGCGCGCGCGGATAGGACTTGCCCTGCTTGAGATGGTGCATGAGATAGATGCGCAGATTCGGCGGCTCGCGGCCCAGAAGATCGGCAAGGTGATAGAGCGCGTTCACGTTTTCGGTCTCCACGCCGAAGGCGAGATCGGTGACGACGCCGGTTGCGGCAAGCGTTTTCACCGCGCCCTCCGCAAAGCGTTCCGCGGAAGAGACCGCGTATGCGGTCGGGATCTCCACCACGAGGTCTGCGCCGCCCATGACCGCCCATTCGGCACGGGTGAACTTGTCGGTGCAGGCGGGCTCGCCGCGCTGCACGAAGTTGCCGGACATGGCGACGATGCAGAACTCGGTTCCTGCCTGTTTTTTGGATTCTTCCATGTGATAGATGTGTCCGTTATGCAGCGGATTGTACTCCGCGATGATCCCGACGACGCGCATGATGGTACACTCCTCTCAAAAAACGAAAATATATCCAAATCAAGTATATCATTTTTTGAGCAGATGTGTTAGAATAATTTGTAAATCTATTATGGAGGATTTTGTTATGTCATTGATGGACCAGATCAAGGCAAAAGCAAAGGCGGATCAGAAGCACATTCTGCTGCCCGAGGGAACCGAAGAACGCACCGTGCAGGCGGCTGCCCGTATCACGGCGGAGGGAATCGCGAAGGTCACGCTGTTCGGCAAGCGCGATGAGATCGAAGCGGTTGCGAAGAAGTTCAACGTATCGCTCGAAGGCATCGACACGATCGATCCCGAAACGCATCCGGATTATGCGGCGTATGTCGACCGGTTCTATGAAATGCGCAAGGCGAAGGGTGTCACGCCCGAAAAGGCCGCCGATATGATCAAGAACCCGCTGTTCTTCGCGGCGATGATGATCAAGGACGGCAAGGGCGACGGCTTCGTTTCCGGCGCGATCAACACCACGGGCAACACGCTCCGTCCGGGTCTGCAGATCATCAAGATGAAGCCGGGCATCAACACGGTTTCCAGCTTCTTCATCATGGAGATCCCGAACAAGAAATACGGCGACGACGGTCTGATGATCTTCGCGGACTGCGCGGTCAACATCGATCCGACCTCCGAACAGCTTGCCGAAATCGCGATCTCGTCCGCGGCGAGCGCAAAGGCGCTCTGCGGCATGGATGCGCGCATCGCAATGCTTTCGTTCTCCACGAAGGGCAGCGCCAAGCACGACAACGTCGACAAGGTCCGTATCGCGACCGAGATGGTGCACGAACGCGCGCCGGAGCTGATGGTGGACGGCGAACTGCAGGCGGACGCGGCGCTCGTCGAATCCGTCGGGCAGCTGAAGAGCCCGGGCAGCCCCGTTGCCGGCAAGGCGAACGTTCTCGTCTTCCCGGACCTCCAGGCGGGCAACATCGGCTACAAGCTCGTCCAGCGTCTCGCGGGTGCGGAAGCCATCGGCCCGATCTGCCAGGGCTTTGCGGCGCCGATCAACGATCTGAGCCGCGGCTGCAGCATCGAGGACATCGTTTCCGTCGTTGCGATCACGGCGGTGCAGGCACAGAACATGTGAGAAAGGAAAGACTATGAGATCCATTCTTGTTATCAACGCAGGCAGTTCCTCTCTGAAGTATCAGCTCATCGACATCGACAGCGAGAGCGTTCTCGCAAAGGGTCTTTGTGAGCGCATAGGCATCGACGGCAAGCTGACCTATAAGCCCACGGGCGGCGACAAGCTCGAAAAGGACGCGGCGATGCCGACGCATCAGGAAGCGATCGCAATGGTCCTCGACGTGCTTGCGGATCCCGAGATCGGCGTGATTTCCGACATGAAATCCATCGTGGCGGTCGGGCATCGCGTCGTTCACGGCGGCACGAAGTTCACCAAGTCCGTGCTGATCACCGACGACGTCATCAAGATGATCGAGGAGTGCATCCCGCTTGCGCCTCTTCACAACCCCGCAAACCTCATGGGCATCAACGCCTGCCGCGCCGTCATGCCGGATACCCCGATGGTCGCCGTGTTCGACACCGCGTGGGGCATGAGCATGGAGCCGAAAAACTTCCTCTATGCGCTGCCGTATGAGGTCTATGAGAACTACGAAGTCCGCCGTTACGGTTTCCACGGCACGTCGCACATGTTCGTCACCGGCGAAGCGATCAAGCGCCTCGGCCGCGAGGGCGATCCGAACGTCCGCGTAATTTCCTGCCACCTCGGCAACGGTTCGTCCGTAAGCTGCTCGAAGGGCGGCAAGTGCGTGAACACCTCCATGGGCCTCACGCCGTTGGAAGGACTCCCGATGGGCACCCGCTGCGGCAGCATCGACCCGGCGATCGTCCCGTTCCTCGTGAACCGCATGGGCGTGACGGCGAAGGAAGTCGATACCATGATGAACAAAAAGAGCGGCATGCTCGGCGTTTCCGGCGTTTCCAGCGACTTCCGCGATCTGTGGGCGGCAAAGGCCGAGGGCAACGAGCGCGCGGCATTGGCGCTTGATATGTTCTCGCAGGGCGTTAAGCGCCTCATCGGCGGCTATTCCGCCGAAATGGACGGCGTGGACTGCATCGTCTTCACCGCGGGCGTCGGCGAGAACGACGCGGCAACGCGCGAGCTGGTCATGCAGAACATGGACTACCTCGGCATCGACTTCGATTTCGAGCTGAACCGCACCGCGCCGAGAGGCAAAGAGGTTGTGCTTTCGAAGCCCGGCTCGAAGGTCACCGTCATGGTGCTTCCGACCGACGAAGAGCTTGCGATCGCAAGAGATACCGCCGCGATCGCACTGTAAAAACGCAACAGGGCTGCGGATTCGCTTCCGCGGCCCTTTTTATGTGGCATGCGATATGTACTGCGCACAAACACGGACGCTTCGGACGCCGTCATACGTGATCTGAGTACCCGGTTCGGCTTTTCGAGACCGTTTGCCGCCATGCTTGCGCGGCGCGGTCTCGTCGATGACGCCGCGATCGAATCGTTCCTGCACCCCGAATCGCAGCCGCTGCCCGATCCGTTCGCGCTTGCCGACATGGACCGTGCGGTTTCGCGCATCCGGAGGGCGATCGAAGCGAACGAGCGGATCTGCGTGTACGGCGACTACGACACCGACGGCGTGTGCGCAACGGCGATCCTGCTTGATGCGCTCCGTTCGATCGGCGCAGACGCGTCGTTTCTGCTGCCGAGCCGGCAGGGTGAGGGATACGGACTGAACCGGAACGCGGTCGATGCAATGAAGCGGGACGGCGTCCGACTGATCGTCACCGTCGACAACGGCATTTCCGCGCATGACGAGATCGCCTACGCGAAGGAAACCGGCATGGACACGGTCGTTACCGATCATCATCGCTGCCATGAAACGCTGCCCGGCGCTTCGGCGGTCGTGTGCGCATCGCGGGATGATCAGGACCCCGCGTTAAAATGCCTCTGCGGGACTTCGGTCGCCATGCTGCTCGCGTCCGCGCTCGGCGTACGGATCGCTGGGTTTCTGCCCGTCGCCGCGCTTGCGACGATGGCGGACGTCGTTCCGCTGACCGAGCTGAACCGCGCGATCGTCAGAAGAGGGCTGCCGCTTGTCGGCATGCATCCGGGACTGTCTGCGCTTCTGGACGCGGCAGGCGTTTCGGAGGTCGCCGGGGAAAGCACGCTTTCGTTCATTCTCGCGCCGCGGATCAACGCCGCGGGGCGTATGGGCGACGCAGAACGCGCCGTTCGTCTGCTTCTGACGGATGACGAAGCGGAGCGAAAAGCGCTTTCCGCCGAACTGGAGAGCGAGAACGTCCGCCGCCGCGCCGAGGAAATGCGGATCCTGAAGGAGGCGGAGGCGCAGATCGACGAAAACGATCCCCGCATCCTCGTACTCTGCGGAACGGACTGGAACACCGGTGTGATCGGGATCGTGGCGTCGCGGCTCGTCGAGCGCTTCCGCTGCCCCGTGCTGCTGTTTTCCGAGGTCAACGGCGTTCTGATCGGATCGGGACGCAGTGTGCCGACAGTCGATCTGTTTCAGCTTCTGACAGGACGAAAGGAACTGCTTTTGCGCTTCGGCGGGCATCGGCTCGCCGCGGGCGCAACGATCGAAATCAACGCGTTTGAGACGCTGAAAACGGCATTGCAGAACGACCTTTCCGAACGATTCCCGCTGGGACTGCCGGAAGAAACGTGCGTCGTCGAAGACCGGCTTGCGCTTTCGGAGATCACGCCGCAGTTTGCGCGCGAGCTGCAGTCGCTTGCGCCGTTCGGCGAGGAGAACCGCGCGCCGCTGTTTCTGATCGAGGGAACGCTTTCAAACGTGCGCACGATGGGGCGGGACGGCAGCCATCTCGGTGCAAAGCTCTCCGATGCGGAAGCGTCGGTCCGCTTTGTTTCGTTCGGAAGCGGCGACGCTTATGCGGACTGGAGCGCAGTCGGCTTTGCGCGGGCGTACGTTTCGATCGAGCTCGGCAGCTACATGGGCAGACCGGAGGTTTCGGTCTTTGCGCAGGCGCTTGCGCTGCCGATCGACGAAACGAAAAACGACGCGATCACCGCGTGTATCCGCGCGATCAAAAACAGGCGGGAACTGCCGGAGAAAGCCGTGCTGGATCGGCTTACGAAGGTGCCGGAAGCGGAGATCCGCGCGATCTTCCGCGAGCTTTTGCCGCGGCTCAGAAACGGCGCGTTGCGCGAGTGCCTTTCCGAAAAGGAACAGACCGCGCTGCTTCCGCTGCTCGAAATCGGCGTCGTGGGGTTTCAAAACGGCAGATTTTATGCAGAACCGGTGCAGGAAAAGAAACAAATTCAAAATGCCCTCTTGTATCCGGTGCTGTGTTTGGAGTAAAATATAAAGGTTGAAAGAAGGGAGGACGCGTATGGAGGAACGTTTGATCGCGCAGTTTGCCGAACGGTTCGGCGAAGAAGCGGCGAAACAGATGACGGAAGCCGTCTCGTTTGCCGCGCGCGTACATTGCAATCAAAAGCGTGACGACGGCACGCCTTTTCTCACGCATCCCCTGACCGTCGCATCCTATCTTCTGGAAATGGGCATGGACGCGCCGACCGTGATCGCGGGCGTGCTGCACGACACCGTCGAGGACGGGGACAACGTGCAGATCGAA
This sequence comes from uncultured Eubacteriales bacterium, assembly GCA_902792295.1. GTDB lineage: Bacteria > Bacillota > Clostridia > Christensenellales > CAG-138 > UBA3792. Next base: position 63,231 of record CADAZC010000004.1, on the reverse strand, counting down.
GACATCCAGAAGATGTTCGGAAAGGAAGTCGCATTCCTCGTCGACGGCGTCACAAAGCTGACTAAGTCCGGGAAACAGACCTATGTGACCAAAAAACAGGAGCAGACGGAAAATCTCCGCAAGCTCTTCCTTGCGATTGCGGAGGACGTTCGCGTCGTCATCATCAAGCTCGCCGACCGCCTGCACAACATGCGCACGATCGACGTGTGTTCGCCGCAGAAGCAGATCAAGAAATCCCGCGAAACGCTGGAGGTTTACGCGCCGCTCGCGCACCGCTTCGGCATGGGCGCGATCCGCAGCGAGCTCGAGGATCTGTCGTTCAAGTACCTGATGCCCGAGGAGTACAATGCCATCAAGGCACAGGTCGACGTACAGCAAAAGGAGCGTCTCGAACTGTTGTCCAGCGCAATGGAAAAGATGAAAGCGCTCCTGAAAGAGGCGAACATCGACGGAAACATTTCCGGACGCCCGAAGCATCTGTATTCCTCATACCGCAAGATGCAGCGCAACAACTGTACGCTGCACGAACTGTACGACCTGATTGCGATCCGCATCATCGTCGACACGGTGACGGACTGCTACGCGGCGCTCGGCGTCATTCACGCCACATGGAAGCCGCTTCCCGGTCGGTTCAAGGATTATATCGCCATGCCGAAGCCGAACCTGTACCGCTCGCTGCATACGACGGTCATGGACGAAAAGGGCATTCCGTTCGAGGTGCAGATCCGCACGAAGGAGATGCACGCGACGGCGGAATACGGCATTGCGGCGCATTGGATGTATAAGGAAGGCCGCCAGTCGATGACGGAGCTCGACCGCAGAACGTCGTGGCTCCGACAGGTGCTGGAAGCCGATGAAACGACCGAGGACAGCAAAGAATTCGTCGACAACATCTTAAAGGACTTCCTCGGCGAGTACGTCTTCGTGCTGACGCCGAAGGGCGAGATCATCGACCTGCCCGTCGGCTCGACGCCGCTGGACTTTGCGTACCGCATCCACACGAACGTCGGGCACCATTGTCAGCACGCGCGCGTCAACGGAAACGTGGTCCGGCTCGATTACAAGCTCAAAACCAACGACGTCGTCGAGATCATTACGTCCAACTCGCAGGCGGGACCGAGCCGCGACTGGCTTTCGATCGTCAAGACGCAGTCGGCGAAGAACCGGATCCGGCAATGGTTCAAGCACGAGAACCGCGAGGAGAACATCCAGCGCGGCAAGGAGATGCTCGAGGAGACCGCGAAGCGGCACGGGCAGAGCTTGGCGATCCTGATGAAGCCGGAATACTATAACGAGGTTCTGAAGCGTCACAGTCTGGCGACGCTCGACGATCTCTATTCCGCGATCGGGTTCGGCGGCGTGTCCGCGGGACAGGTCGTGCACAAACTCATCGACATGCACCGCAAGGAGGAGCGTCTCGACGAGCTGCAGAAACGGTTCGAAGAGTCCGAAAAGGATTCTGCGAAGAAGCCGGTGAACAGGGCGAATCCGAAGGGAATCTATGTACACGGCGATCCGGGCATGGCGGTGTTCTTCGGAAACTGCTGCAACCCCTTGCCGGGCGATCCGATCATCGGCTATGTCACGCGCGGCAGAGGCGTTTCGGTACACCGTGCGGACTGCAAGAACGTACAAAGTCTGATGCAGGATGCGGACCGCATCATCGAGGTCGAGTGGGCAACCGACGCGCGCACGAACTTCAGCGCAACGATCCGCGTGTTCATCGAGGACCGTCCGGGCTCGCTTCTGGAGGTTTCCAAGGTGCTGCTCGGTCTGAACGTCAACATGACAGACCTTTCGAGCAAATCGACCGACGACGGGTATGCCGCGATGGAGATCACCTGCACGGTCGAGAGCGCGGAGCAGCTGGATGTGATCATCAGCAATCTCAAAAAGATCAAACAGGTCGTGGACGTGTTCCGCGCATAAGGAGGAACCATGCGTGCGGTGGTACAGCGCGTGACGGAGGCAAGCGTTTCGATCGGCGGCGAAACGGTCGGCGCGATCCGAAACGGTCTCTGCGTGCTTTTGGGCGTTTCGGTCGACGATACGGAACCGGACGCCGACTATATTTCGGACAAGCTCATCGGGCTTCGCATCTTTGACGACGAAAACGGCGTTCCGAACCGGTCGGTCGTCGACACAAACGGCGCGATCCTTCTGATCTCGCAGTTCACGCTCCTGGGCGACGCGCGAAAGGGAAGGCGTCCGAGCTATATCGACGCGGCGCGTCCCGAAACGGCGATCCCGCTGTACGAGCGCTGTATCGAGCGGCTTCGCGCGGTCGTTCCGGTCGAAACGGGACGCTTCGGCGCGGATATGAAGGTTTCGATCGTAAACGACGGACCGTTTACGATCCTGCTCGATTCCAAGAAAGGGTTTTGATATGCTTTTATTCAGTTGTCCCTGCGGTCCGGTTTCGGCAAACATGATCTTTTTCGGACGCGACGGCGCAAAGGACGTCGCGGTCGTCGATCCGTCGGACGCCGATCTTGCGCTTGCGATTCTCAAAGAACACGGCTGGCGTCTTACCGATATCCTCGTTACGCACGGGCATTTCGATCATCTGCTCGGCGTCTCCGGACTGAAAAAATCGACCGGCGCAACGGTCTATATCTCCGAAACGGACGCCGACGGACTGCGAAGCGCCGAGGCGAGTCTTTCGGAACTGGTACGCATCCCGCAGGAGCCGGTCGAGCCGGACGTGCTTCTGCACGACGGCGATACGTTCACGGCGGCGGGGCTCGACATCCGCGTTCTCGAAACGCCGGGGCACACCGCGGGCGGCGTTGCGTTTGTCTGCGATGAAGAGCGCTGCGCGTTTGTCGGCGACACGCTGTTTGCCGGCGGGTACGGCAGGTACGATCTTCCGGGCGGCGATTTTGCCGCGCTGTCCGGGTCGATCCGGAATGTGCTGTTTGCGCTGCCGGACGATTACCGGCTCTATCCGGGGCATGAGGAGCCCACGACGGTCGAAACGGAGAAACGCAGCAATCCGATCAATTTTGAGGGCCTATGGTTCGACTGATTACCGACACACCGCAATATTTCAACGATATCGCCGAGGAAATCCGCATGTTCCTCGGCATTGTTCCGATTACGCCGGAGGAGACGCCCGAAACGCAGCTGACGATCACGGCGACGCTTGACGAAACGGCGATGACCGCGACGGCGACGGCTTCGGACGCGGAACCGGTCGTGATCCCGTATGCGTTCGACGCAGCCGATCCGCTGGATCGGAAGCGGCAGGAGAAACGCGCGTTGAAACGCGCGGTCTATGCGCTGATGCAGCAGATCCATCCTGCCGAAATGCCGTGGGGCAGTTTAACGGGCATCCGCCCGACCAAGCTTTTGCGCGAGCTGTGCGAGCGCGTGGGGGAGGAGGAAGCCGTGCGGCAGTTCCGCGACGTCTTCTCGGTGCGCATCGACAAGCTCCGCCTTGCCGCGACGATCAACGCCGTGCAGAAACCGGTCATCGAATCGGTGCGTCCGGACGACATCGATATCTACGTCGGCATTCCGTACTGCAAGACACGCTGTCTTTACTGCTCGTTCGGTGCGGAGATCGCCAAAAAGAACGCGATCGCGGAATACCTGCCGTTCCTGTTCAGGGATATCGAAAACGGCGCGCGGCTTGTCGGTGACGGCGGATACCGCGTCCGTGCAACGTATCTCGGCGGCGGCACGCCGACCGTTCTTTCGGCGGACGAACTGGACGCGCTTCTCGGGCATTTTGAAAAGAACTATGCGGGTTACGGTGCGGAGTGCACCGTGGAAGCGGGCAGACCGGATACGATCACAAAGGAAAAGCTGCGGGTTCTGCGCGATCACGGCGTGGAACGCATCTCGATCAATCCGCAGACGATGTCGAACGAAACGCTTCGTCGCATCGGACGCGCGCACACCGCGGAACAGATCGAGGAGGCGTTCGCGCTTGCTCGATCGATGGGTTTTTCCTCGATCAACATGGACCTCATTGCGGGGCTGCCCGGGGAAACGGTCGCCGAATTTGCGCGCACGCTGGAGCGGATCAAGGCGCTCAGACCCGACAATCTCACCGTACATACGCTTGCGATCAAGCGTTCGAGCCGGCTTAAGGATCAGCTGGAACAGTACCCGCTGCCGCCGCGCACGGACGTGGAAACGATGATCGACATGGGCTTTTCGACAGCGAGGGAGATCGGACTCTGGCCGTACTATATGTACCGGCAGAAGTATCAGAACGGCAACCTCGAGAACGTCGGCTATGCGGCGAACGGAAAGCTGTGCGTCTACAACATCGACATGATGGAGGAGACGACCTCGATCCTCGCTCACGGCGCGGGCGCAATGAGCAAGCGCGTGTTCGGAAATGAGAACCGCGTCGAGCGCATTCCGAACCCGAAGGATGTGCCGACCTACGGCGCAAAGCTCGAAACGCTCGACAAAGCCAAAAGAAAGCTGTTTTTACCTTGATTTTTCTTGACATACCGGTTTTGCATGGTATAATAAGCGCAAAGCGTTGAACGGAAGAGTACCGGTCGAATCGTCCCAAAGAGAGCGCGCCCGCGGCTGAAAGGCGTGCGGAGAGACGGTCGGGAAGGACATCCGCAAGCTTCATGCCGGAAGGAAAAGGCATGACGGAGACCCTTCGTTATCGGGGGAAAGCGCGCAGCGATAAGCTGCGAATCAGGGTGGCACCGCGGTTCTTCCGTCCCTATTCGGGGCAGAAGACCGCGATTTTTTCATAGGAGGAAGCTATGGCATACAAAGCGCCGAAAGGCACAAAGGACGTTCTCCCGGAGGAGAGCTATCGCTGGCAGTATCTGGAAAGCACGATCCGTAAGATCGTCAGAAAGTACGGGCTTCTGGAAGCGCGTACCCCGTGCATCGAGCACACCGAGCTGTTTCTGCGCGGCGTGGGCGACACGACGGATATCGTGCAGAAGGAAATGTATACGTTCACGGACAAGGGCGACCGCAGCATCACGTTAAAGCCCGAGGGCACGGCGGGTGCAGTGCGCATGTTCGTGGAAAACGGACTCTTTTCCGAAGCGCAGCCCACCAAGATGTATTATCTCTACTGCCCGGTGTTCCGCTATGAACGCCCGCAGGCGGGACGGCTCCGCGAGCATCACCAGTTCGGCGTGGAGATCTTCGGATCGCCGAGTCCCGCGGCGGACGCAGAGGTCATTTCGATCGCGTCGGAGATCTTCGAAACGCTCGGCTGCTCGGATCTGACGATTAAACTGAACAGCATCGGATGCCCGAAGTGCCGCGCACGCTATCAGCAGGCATTAAAGGAGTACCTCGGCGGACGGCTCGACGAGCTTTGCGAAACCTGCCGCGGCCGGTTTGAGACGAACCCGCTGCGCATTCTCGACTGCAAGGTCGACACCTGCAAGGAGATCGTGAAGGACGCGCCGCACACCATGGACTACGTCTGCGACGACTGCCGCGCGCACATGAACGAGCTGATGCGTCTGCTCGATCTTGCGGGCATCCGCTATGAGATCGATCCGATGCTCGTGCGCGGACTGGATTACTACACCAAAACCGTGTTCGAGATCGTTTCCGGCATGCCGGGCGCGCAGGGAACGCTGTGCGGCGGCGGACGGTACGACGGGCTCATCAAGGAACTGGGCGGTCCGGACATGCCCGCGGTCGGCTTCGGGCTCGGGATGGAGCGCCTGCTGCTCATCATGAGCCAGCTCGGCGTGGAGGTGCCGAAACCGGTGCGCTACGACGTGATGCTGATCGGGCTCGGCACAGAGGCGAAGGACCGGTGCTTTACGCTTGCAAGGGCGCTTCGCAAGCTGGGGGTTTCGGTCGATCTCGACCTGATGGACCGCAGCGTGAAGGCACAGATGAAGTACGCCGACAAGACGGGCGCGCTGTATACGCTCGTCATCGGCGATGAAGAGATCAAAAACGACGCCGCGAACATGAAATCCATGACGAACGGCGAGTCGGTCATGGTCCGCCTCGATGCGGACGAGATTGCGAACTCGATACAGAGGGGGTAAGAAAATGGGAGAGTTTTTGAGCGGATGGAAACGCACGTGCTACTGCACGGAGCTTTCGAAAGAGGACGTCGGCAGAGAAGTGACGCTGATGGGGTGGACGAATGTTCGCCGCGACCTCGGCGCGCTGATCTTTGTGCAGCTTCGTGACCGCACGGGATTGATGCAGATCGTCTTCGATTCGTCGACGCTGTCGAAGGAGGATTTCGATCGCGCAAGCACGATCCGTTCCGAGTATGTTCTTGCGGTCAGGGGCGTTCTGGAAGCGCGCACCGGCAACATGATCAATCCGAACATGAAGACCGGCGAGATCGAAGTGAAGGTTCGGGAGTTCAAGATCCTGAGCGCCGCCGAGACACCGCCGATCGATACGAGCGACGACTGCAACGCGGGCGAACTGCTGCGCCTGAAGTACCGTTATCTGGATCTTCGGCGTCCCTGTATGCAGCGGAATCTCATGATGCGCAACGAGATCACGCGGATCACGCATGAATACTTCGCGGAAAACGGCTTTCTGGAGATCGAAACGCCGATGCTGACCAAGAGCACGCCGGAGGGCGCGCGCGACTATCTCGTGCCCAGCCGTGTGCATCCGGGCAGCTTCTACGCGCTGCCGCAGAGCCCGCAGCTCTTCAAGCAGCTTCTGATGCTTTCAGGATTCGACCGCTACATGCAGATCGCGCGCTGCTTCCGCGACGAGGACCTTCGTGCGGACCGTCAGCCGGACTTTACGCAGATCGACCTTGAAATGTCGTTCGTCGAAGCGGACGACGTCATGGCGATGAACGAGGGCTTCATTAAGCGTCTGTTCAAAGAAACGCTGGACTTCGACGTTCAGCTTCCGCTGCCGCGTATCACGTGGCAGGACGCCATGGACCGCTACGGCTCCGATAAGCCCGATACGCGGTTCGATATGGAACTTACGGACCTTTCCGACTGCGTGAAGAACTGCGGCTTCTCCGTGTTCCAGAATGCGCTCGCGGCAGGCGGCAGCGTTCGCTGCATCGTCGCAAAGGGCGCGACGGCACACTTCAGCCGGAAAGAGATCGACGCGCTCGGTGAGTTTGTCAAGACGTACAAGGCAAAGGGACTTGCGTGGATGAACTGGAAGCCCGAGGGTCTGCAGTCCCCGATCGCGAAGTTCCTCACCGAGGACGAGATGAACGCGATCAAGGCGAAGGCGAACTTCGAGCAGGGCGACGTCATGTTCATCGTGGCGGACAAAAACCCGGTCGTCTGGGCGGCGCTCGGCGCGCTGCGTCTGAAGCTCGGCGACAAGCTGGGACTCATCGATCCCAAGAAGTTCAATCTTCTGTGGGTCGTCGAATTCCCGCTCCTGGAGTGGAGCGAGGAGGAAAACCGCTTCGTTGCGATGCACCATCCGTTCACAAGCCCGATGGACGAGGACCTTCCGCTGCTCGACACCGATCCCGGCAAGGTTCGCGCAAAGGCGTATGATATCGTGCTGAACGGCAACGAGATCGGCGGCGGTTCGATCCGTATCCATTCGACCGAGCTGCAGGCAAAGATGTTCGACGTCATCGGACTCAGCAAGGAACAGGCGGAGGCACGGTTCAAGTTCCTCCTGGAGGCATTGAAGTACGGCACGCCGCCGCACGGCGGACTGGCGTACGGGCTTGACCGCGTGACCATGCTGATCTGCGGCGCGCAGAGTATCCGCGACGTCATCGCGTTCCCGAAGGTGCAGAACGCGTCCTGCCCGCTGACGAACGCGCCCGATCCGGTCGACGCAAAACAGCTCGAGGAACTGCATATCGCGGTCGTTCCCGAGGAAGAATGATCTTATCTCAAGAAAGGAGCAGAAACCATGGCAAACATCATTACCGGTACATCCGAAAACTTCAACGAGGTCATCAACGGCGATCTTCCCGTTCTGGTGGACTTCTGGGCGACCTGGTGCGGCCCGTGCCGCATGATCGCGCCGTTCGTCGAGCAGCTTGCGGACGAATACGAAGGCAAAGTTGCGTTTATGAAGGTCAACGTCGATGAGGAGCCCGCGCTTTGCGAAAAGTATCGGGTGAGCTCGATCCCGAATCTCGTCCTGTTCAAGGACGGCGACGTCGTGGACCAGAGCGCAGGCGCGCGCCCGAAGGCGCAGCTCGCCGCGTTCATCGAGCAGGTCCTGTAAAGCCAAATAATAAAAAAGACGGGGGAGGCAGTTGCCTCTCCCGTTTGCTGTATCAAGCATTATCGATGCAAAACCATTCGAATCTCCGCCGCCCCGACGGAGGGAAGGTACTGCTCCTCGCCGGTCGCCGAAAAACCGCATTTTTCATAGAAGCGGATCGCGCGCGGGTTTTCTTTGAGCACCCAAAGTCCGATCTTCGGGTAAGCGGAAAGTCTCTCCGCCGCCGCGCTCATCAGCGACTGCGCAGCGCCGGTCCCGCGGTATTCTTTCAAAACGTACAGCGCAAAGAGCTCGCCGGTGTCCGGATCCGATTCGCCGTATCCCGCAAAGCCCACGACGCGCTCGCCGTCCTTTGCAATAAGAACGTTGTCCCGCCATTGAAACGCCATCTGCCCGCATTTTTCGAGCGTCAGCTTTTCAAGATACGCCGGACTGACGATGCCGGCGTATGCCTCGTGCCAGCAGGACCAATGCACATACGCCTTGCCCCTGATCTCCTCGTCGGTTTCCATCGGCTTGACCGTGATCTGCGGCGCGCGGGCGAGCCCGAGGATCGGCAGCAGTTCGTTGAGATTCCGGATCACATAATCGATGCGGTAACCCGCGGGGATGGGCATTCCGTCCGGGTTATACCAGCAGGTCAGGATCCCTGCGTTCATGCCGCCCTGCATGTCGCTGGTCAGCGAATCGCCGACGATCATGACCTCGCTGCGGTCGACCGGGCCGATCGCATCGAAAACCTTCTCAAAAAACGCCGGGCTCGGCTTTTCCGCGCCGAGCGCTTCCGAAAGAAAGACACCGTCCATCCGCTTGCCGATGCCGGAGCGGTCCAGCTTTTTTGTCTGCGCGGCAACCGTGCCGTTTGAAACGATGTACTGACGAACCCTGCCCTTCAGCAGGTCGATGAGGGAGAGACAGTCGTCGCGGTGCACGATCGTGTCGCCGAGACAGAGCTGATACCGGTCATTGTACGGTACGGAAACGGCGGGGTCGATCCCGTATTCTTTAAAGAACTGCTCGAAACGTCCGATCAGGACCTGTCGCTTCGTGATCTCACCGCGCTCAAGGCGCTGCCAGAAACCGTGATTGATCGCGTCGTAGCGCGCGAGCATTTCATCCGTGCACGGGCCGAGTCCGAACTCCGAAAACAGCGTGCGCATCGCCGCGGCCTGCGCCGCTTCAAAGTCCAGAAGCGTTCCGTCGACGTCCCATAAAACCGTTTTGATCATGTTCGTTCCCTCGCTTTGCCGATACCGATATCATACCATACCCTTCGACGTTTGTCACCCAAAAGTATATTGTGAAAAGACGAGTAAAACACTTGACTTTTGGGAACAATCTCTGTAAGATAAAAGCCGAGTGAAACGGTAGGGATTAACGATGAAGTTTTCAACGAAAGGCACATACGGATTGCGGGCTGTCGTCGAGCTTGCGACGCGTTACGGGGAAGGACCCGTATCGCTTGCGGCGGTGGCGACGGAACAGGGCATCTCGGAGGCGTATCTCGAGCAGCTCATGCGATCGCTGAAAAAGGCGGGGATCGTCAAAACCGCGCGCGGCAAAAGCGGCGGGTATCTGTTGACGAGGGAGCCGTTGAAGATCAGCGTTCTGGAGGTGCTTCGGGCATTGGAGGGCAGCACGGACGTGGTCGACTGCATCGGCAGCGGCGCAAACGTCTGTGAAAACGCCTGCACGTGCTCGGCGCGTCCGTTGTTTCTGAAGCTGCAGAGCCGTATCAACGCCGTACTGGAGGAAACGACCGTCGGAGAGCTTACCGAAGATCATATCGAACAGAAAAAGAGGATCGAACATGCACGTTTATCTTGACAATGCGGCAACCACAAAGGTGCTGCCCGAGGTCATCGAAGCGATGATCCCGTACTACACGGAGTTTTACGGCAATCCGTCGAGCTTCCACAGCTTTGCGCGCGACGCGCACAAGGGACTGGACGACGCGCGGCGCACGGTTGCAAAGTGCCTGAATGCGGCGAATCCCGCCGAGATCTACTTTACCGGCGGCGGCAGCGAGGGCGACAACATGATCCTGCGCGGCGTGGCGCAGGCGTACCGCAAGAAGGGCAATCACATCATCACGTCGAAGATCGAGCACCACGCGATCCTGCATACGGCACCACGCGATCCTGCATACGCTCAACGAACTCGAGGATAAGGGACTTATAACGGTCACGTATCTCGACGTCGATGAGAACGGTCTCGTCGATCCCGAGGCGGTGCGTGCCGCGATCCGTCCCGAAACGATCCTTGTTTCGATCATGACGGCGAACAACGAAGTCGGCACGATCGAACCGATCAGGGAGATCGGCGCGGTCTGCCGTGAAGCGGGCGTGCTGTTCCATACCGACGCGGTGCAGGCGATCGGGCACATCCCGATGGACGTGCAGGACATGAACATCGACCTTCTGACGCTCACGGCGCACAAGTTCCACGGTCCGAAGGGCGTCGGCGCGGTCTATATCCGAAAGGGCGTCCGCGTTCCCGCAATGATCACCGGCGGCGGGCAGGAGAACAAAAAGCGCGCGGGCACGGAGAACGTCCCCGGCATCGTCGGTCTTGCAAAGGCGCTGGAGATCCAGACGGAGAACCTTGAAGCGAACATGAAAAAGATGACGGCGCTTCGCGACAAGCTGATCGCGGGCGTGGAGGAGAGGATCCCCGCCGTGCATCTGAACGGCGATCGCACAAAGCGCCTTCCGAACAATGTCAACTTCGGCATTCGCTACATCGAAAGCGAAAGCATTTTGCTGATGCTCGACCTCAAGGGCGTTGCGGCGTCATCCGGCTCCGCGTGCACGTCCGGTTCGCTCGATCCGTCGCACGTGCTGCTCGCCATGGGCATTTCGCACGAGGAGGCGAACGGATCGCTTCGCATGACGCTTTCGGAGTTCACGACCGAAGAAGAGATCGACTATGTGCTGGAGATTCTGCCGCCGATCGTGCAGCGGCTCAGAGATATGTCCCCGATTTATCCCAAAGGAGGAGTACAATAATGCAGTATTCGGAAAAAGTTTTGGATCATTTTCAGCATCCGAGAAATGTCGGTGAGATTCCCGATGCGTCGGGCGTCGGCACCGTCGGCAACGCCAAATGCGGCGACATCATGCAGATGTTTTTGAAAATCAACGACGATGAGATCGTCGAGGACGTCAAGTTTAAGACCTTCGGCTGCGGCGCGGCGATCGCGACCAGCTCGATGGCGACCGAGCTCATCAAGGGCAAGCCGCTTGCAGAGGTCGAAAAGCTGACCAACGAAGCGGTCGTGGAGGCGCTTGAGGGACTTCCGCCCGTGAAGATCCACTGCTCGGTGCTTGCGCAGGAAGCGGTGCAGGCGGCGATCGCGGATTATCGTGCAAAAAAACAAAAAGAGGAAACGCCGAAAGCGGAATAATCGAACCGGCATTTCGCATACTAACCTCAAAAAAGAAAGAGGTGATCGCATGCGAATGGCAATGCTCGGAATCGGCATGGCGGTCGGCGCAGCCGCCGCCGCGACCGCGATGTGCACGCTGTACCCGGATATCCCGCGGCGCATGAAGCGGGACGGGAAGAAGGTCATCCAGAAAACACAGCGGATGATGCATCTATAAGGATTCGGTCTGTTGAAGAACTCAACAGACCGTTTTTGTATGTTGCAAAGTTTTCACAATCGAGTATTGACGAAAGCGTCGATTTTTCGTATAATATCGAAAGACACAGGAAAGGAATTACGATTATGGTTTTGAATTATGTCCAGTCTGTTTTCTACGGCGCCGACACCTCCTGCCTCAGCGGTCTTTCCGGCGGCGGGGATTCCGCAGCAGGCGGATGCGCGGGCGGCAGCATGATGACGATGCTTTTGCCGCTTCTGATGGTCGTTGTGCTGCTCGTTGTGATGATTATCCCGCAGCGTCGCCGCGACAAGAAGGTCAAGGATATGCTGAGCTCTTTGAAGCAGGGCGACCGTGTCCGCACCATCGGCGGTATTTACGGAACGATCTCTTCGATCAAGGATGACGTCATCGTTCTTTCCGTCGGACCCGACAAGGTCAAGCTCGTCTTTGCGCGCGGAGCGATCTCGCAGGTCGAGGATGCGGGCGTAGAGAATACCATGAGCGAAGAAATCAAAGACTGATCAGGCGTTTTCGGCCCGGAGCGATCCGGGCTTTTTCTTTTGTCATGCGGACCCGTTTCTGTGCATAGGATGCGGCAAGGGGGTGGGAAAGCATGGCATCGGGTAAACGAAAAAAACGGACGGGAACCGCATGGCGTCCGCTGCTGCGAAGCGCGGCGCTTGCTTTAGGCGTGCTGATTCTTGCAGTTCTCGTTATGACGCTGCTCGTGTACCTCGAATGGCTGCCGGAATCCGCAATTCCTGCCGGAAATACGGTGATCAAGGTCCTGACGGCGCTTGCGGCGGGCGTTTTCATCGGGATCGGGCGGGAAAGAACGCCGTGGTATTTCGGCGGGATCGCCGCGGTGCTCGCACTGTCGGTATCGGTTGCGCTGATGGCGGTCTATACCGGCTCGTTCAAGCCGACATGGAACCTTGCCGCGGACGTGCTGATGTGCTTTGCGATCGGGTCCGCCGCGACGGCGGTGTTTCTGCGACGAAAACAGAACGCATGAAAAAAGCCGGACCGAAACGGTCCGGCGGTTTTTTGTTTGTTCAGATGCGCGCCGACATCCGCGTATAGTAGAGGATACGCTTTGCAAGCTCGGGCGTAAAGTCCTTCTTTTCGGCACGCCAGCGCCAGCAGCCGGTCGAGCTCGGGTTGTTCATGCGGCAGTCGTCGCCGAGCCCCAGATAATCCTGCATCTGCAGGATCGCAAGCTCCGCCACGGAATTCAACACGCCGCGCGCAAACCCGAACGGCATGCCCTCGCGTTCGTTGAGCCCGAGATAGTCCACCGCAAACGCGACGCATTCCGCCGGCGCGGTTTCCACCCAGCCCATGATCGGCGTGTTGTCGTGCGTGCCGGTATAGGCGATGCTGTGCACGGGGTAGTTGTGCGGAAGCTCTCTGGAATTGCCGCACGGATCGAAGCCGAACTGCATGACGCGCATGCCGGGGAAGCCGGAATCGGACAGCAGCTTTTTGACTTCCGGCGTAAGATATCCGAGGTCCTCCGCAATGATCGGCAGACCGGGACATTCCTCCTTGATCGCACGGATCAGCTTCATGCCGGGACCGGGATACCATGCGCCCGGACGTGCGTCCTCCGATCCGTAGGGAACCGCCCAGTAGCTTTCGAGACCGCGGAAATGGTCGATGCGGATCACGTCAAAGCGCGTCGCAACCGCCGAAACGCGGCGGCGCCACCATTGGAATCCGTCCGCCTCGTGCGCATCCCAACGGTAGATCGGGTTGCCCCAGAGCTGACCGAGCTCGGAGAAATAATCCGGCGGCACGCCTGCAACGAGCGTCGGCAGATGGCGCTTGTCCATCAAAAACAGGTCGGGATCCGCCCACACGTCCGCGCTGTCATGCGGAACGTAGATCGGAATGTCGCCGATCAGCTTTATGCCGTGCTCGTTCGCATAGGCACGGAGCGGCTTCCATTGCTTGTCAAACTCGTACTGCATGAAGCGCTGGAAGTCGACGTCATCCTTCAAAAGCGCGGAATACTTCGCAACGGCTTCCGGCGTGCGATCCTGGATCTCGGGATCCGGCCACTGATACCACGCCGCATTGTCAAAGTGCGTTTTGACCGCGCAGAACAGCGCATAGGTGTCGAGCCACCACGCGTTCTCGCGCACGAAGTCCGCCATCTTGTTCCGGTCGAAGCGCGCGAACGCCTTTCTCAATACGGTAAAGCGGTTTTCCCACAGCTTGCCGTAATCGACGCGGGTCGGATCGTCGCCCCAGTCGAGATCGCATTCTTCCTCGGTCAGAAGCCCGTTGGCGATCAGCGCCTCGAGATCGATGAGGTACGGATTGCCCGCATAGGTCGAGCTGCTCTGATACGGCGAATCGGCATAGCCGGTCGGGTTGACGGGCAGCATCTGCCAATAGGTCTGTCCGGCGGCGGACAGGAAATCGACAAACGCATACGCTTCCTTTCCGAGCGTACCGACGCCGAACCGGCTCGGCAGCGAGGTCACATGCATCAAAATACCAGCCGCACGTTTCATGCGCATTCCTTCTTTCTGAATGAATATATAAAATTCTGTATCTATTTTATCACAACTGTGCTATAATACAAGACAGAAAATGCGAACATGTCCGATTTTATCGGAATTCGCCGAAACAAAGGAGCATTATGGTCAATCATCAGCTTATTCGTTTGTCTCCGGAGGTCGAAGCCGCCATCAGAGAGGGAAAACCGATCGTGGCGATGGAGAGCACCATCATTTCCCACGGCATGCCCTATCCGCAGAACGTGGAGACCGCTTTGAACTGTCAGCGCATCTGCCGTGAAAACGGCGCCGTGCCCGCAACGTGCGCGGTCATCGGCGGAACGCTCTGCGCGGGGCTCACCGACGAACAGATCGACTATCTCGGCAGGGAAGGATACAAGGTCACCAAGGCGAGCCGCAGGGACCTTCCGATGCTGATCGCAAAGGGCATGGACGGCGCGACGACCGTTGCCGCAACCATGATCGTCGCGGCGGCAGCCGGCATCCGCGTGTTTGCCACCGGCGGCATCGGCGGCGTGCACCGCGGCGCGGAAACCACCATGGATATCTCCGCCGATCTCGAGGAGCTTGCCGAAACGCCTGTCTGCGTGGTCTGCGCGGGCGCAAAGAGCATTCTCGATCTGAACCTCACCATGGAATACCTCGAAACGAAGGGCGTTCCCGTCATCGGCTTCGGAACCGACGAGCTTCCGGCGTTTTATACGCGTAAAAGCGGCATCAAGGTCCCGTGGCGGTCCGACGAGCCGAAGGAGATCGCGGAAGCGATCAACGCCTCGAAGACGCTCGGCTATCCCGGCGGCATGCTCGTTGTGAACCCGATCCCCGAGGAATACTCAATGGATGCGGACGTGATCAACAAGGCGATCGACGACGCGATCGAAGAGGCGAAGGCGCAGGGGATCAAGGGCAAGGAAACGACGCCGTTTTTGCTTGCAAAGATCAAGGACATCACCGGCGGATCGAGCTTGGCGGCGAACATTCAGCTCGTTTACAATAACGTGCGGCTGGCGGCAAAGATCGCGGCGAACTTATAATTCAAATCAAAAAAAGAGCAGGCGGAATGCCTGCTCTTTTGCTGTCTTTCAATGTCGGTTGATGAAGTCCGCGGTCAGATGATCGAGAACCCCGCCGTAGGGGAGCGCGCCGTTGATCGCGCGCGCGGTAAACCGGTTCAGATCGGGAAGCTTCAGCGTGGAAAACCCGTTCAGTTCGACGCGATAGGGATGCGTCGTATTGCCGACGCTCTCGCGCCCGCCCATCGTGAAGCCGAGGTGCGGGATCTCGGAGATAAACGCGTCGCACGCCTCCTCGGAAACGAACGCCATCGTCAATCGCACGCGCCGGACAAGACTCAGATCGCCGTCGCGGTGCTGGACGGACTTGATGTACGCCGCGTTCTCCACCGACTGCAGTTTGGCGTCGTCGGGAAACAGCAGACAGTAATAGGTCGCGTAATGCGGCTCTGCCACGTGCCCGCAGGTGACGGACAGCTTCGTTTCGGCGCGGCAGATCGCGGAAACGCGGTGGATCAGCGCATCGTCGGACGTATAAAAATAGAATTGTAGGAGGTCCTTCATGCCGATACCGCCGACAAAGATCGCGGCGTCCTCGATCTGTTCCGCAAGCAGGTGCTGCAGCGCCGTCGCGCGGCGTTCCTCCGAACGCGAGAACACGGCGTCCGGCTCTTTCGGCGCAATGCTGACAAAGACGAGCTGGGAGTACGCCAAAGTGGGAAGCAGTTCCCAGTATTGCAGATCAACCTGAAAAACCGCTTCCCGCTCGTTCCATTCCCATTCGTACTTCAGCCAATCAGTCATGGATCAGGACTGCCTTGATACGGCGCACGCCGCTGGAGGATGCTTCCTCCTTTTTGATTTCGAAGCGTCCGAGGTCGCCGGTGTTCTTCGCATGCGGACCGCCGCAGATCTCTTTACTGAACTTGCCCATCGTGTAGACCTTGACCTTCTCGCCGTACTTGCTCTCGAAGAGACCGATCGCGCCCTGCGCCTTCGCTTCTTCGACGGTCATCTCTTCGCAGGTGATCGGGACCTTCGCCTGAATCGCCTCATTCACGAGCCGTTCGACCTCTTTGAGCTCTTCGGGCGTGACCTTGCGGCCGAAACTGAAGTCAAAGCGCAGACGTTCAGCGGTGATGTTGCTGCCCTTCTGCGAAACGGTGTCGTCGTTCAGAACCTTCCGGAGCGCCGCCTGCAAAAGATGCGTTGCGGAATGCAGCGCCGCCGTCGCTTCGCTGTTGTCCGCCAGGCCGCCCTTAAAGCGCTGTTCGGCGCCCGCCTGGGATTTCTTCTGATGTTCCTCGAACGCAGCGGCAAAGCCCTTCTCGTCGACCGTAACGCCCTTTTCCTTTGCAAGCTCCACGGTGAGCTCGATCGGGAAGCCGTAGGTGTCATAGAGGTGGAAGGCGGAAACGCCGTCGATCGCATCGCCGTTGAGATTCGCGATCAGCTTGTTGAATTCCTTGATGCCCTTCTTCAGCGTGTCGGCAAAGCGGTTTTCCTCCTTGCGCAGCTCGGAGAGGATTTTTTCGCGGTTGTCGATGAGCTCGTTGTAGACCTCGCCGTACTGGTCGATGACCTTTTCCGCAATCGTGCAGAGCGCGTAGCGCGGCATGTTGAGCTGCGACGCGAAGCGGATGCTGCGGCGGATGAGGCGGCGGAGGATATAGCCCTGGTCGACGTTCGACGGCGTCACGCCGCGCTGGTCGCCGAGGATGAACACGGCGCAGCGGGTGTGGTCCGCAATAATGCGGAACGCGCGCGTCGTTTCGGGATCGTCGTGATAGCCCTTGTGCGACAGCTCCGCGATGAGCGCGATGATGCCGGAGAACGCATCGGTGTCGAATACGCTCTCCACGCCCTGCAGCGTAGCGACCGTGCGGTCGAGCCCCATGCCGGTATCGACGTTTTTCTGCTCAAGCGGCTCAAAAACGCCGTCTGCGACCTTGTTGTATTCCATGAACACGTTGTTCCAGATCTCGAGATACTTGCCGCAGTCACAGCCCGCTTTGCAGTCGGGACCGCAGGCGGGTCTGCCGGTATCGTAAAAGATCTCGGTATCCGGACCGCACGGACCGGTCTGTCCGGCAGGACCCCACCAGTTGTTCTTTTTCGGAAGATACACGATGTGAGAGGGATCCACGCCCATTTCCACCCAGCGGTCGTGCGCAACGGTGTCGCGCGGCGCGTCCTTGTCGCCCTCGAAGCAGGTGAAATACAGCTTGTCCTTCGGAATGCCGAGCCACTTTTCGTCGGTCAGAAACTCCCACGAAAACGCGATGCTCTCCTTCTTGAAGTAGTCGCCCAGCGACCAGTTCCCGAGCATCTCAAAGAAGGTGCAGTGCGAAGCGTCGCCGACCTCGTCAATGTCGCCGGTACGGACGCATTTCTGCACGTCGCACAGCCGCTTGCCTTCCGGGTGCTTTTCGCCCATCAGATACGGTACGAGCGGATGCATGCCCGCCGTGGTAAAGAGCACGGTCGGGTCGTTTTCGGGGATCAGGGAGGCGGAGGAGATCACCGCATGTCCCTTGGAACGGAAAAAGTCCAGATAAAGATTGCGCAATTCCTTTGTGGTTAATGAACGCATAAATTCGTTTCCTTTCGTAAAATACGATCAAACTTTATTTTATGAAAAACAAGACCGTTTGTCAATCAAAAACCGCTCCGTTTGCGCGGAGCGGGGAAAGATTTTTGTTTATTCCGCCTCGGTATACAGAATATCGTGGCTCAAAGGCGTATAGAAGCGTTCGCGTACGCGGTCCGGATCGCGCGTTTCGCCCATGATCCACATGAGCTTTGCGACCGCCGCTTCGGTGGTCATATCGTACGCTTCGATGATGTTCTGCTGCTTTAAAGCGTGCCCGACCTGATAGACGGTGAGGTTGCTGCCTTCGTTCTGCACCTGCGTGGTGATCACGATCAGCTTGCCCGCCTTCACGCCGCGTTCGATGACCGAACGGAAACAGCCATTCGTACCTTCGGGCAGTCCGCCGACGCCGAAGCTCTCGATGATGACGGCGTCGTAGCGATCGAGCGCGTAACTGAGCATGCCCGCGTCGGTGCCGGGAATCAGCTTGACGAGTCCCACGCTGTCGTTCAGCGTGTGCGAGAACTTTGCGCGCTCGCGGTAGCCGAGGTCGATGTAATGCAGCACGCGTCCGTCCTGCAAAACCGCGAGCTCGGGATAATTGATGCTTGCGAACGCGGAAAAGCTCTTGCTCCGCACCTTCTTTGCACGCGTTCCGAGAATGACGCTGCCGTTGAACACGATCGAAACGCCGCATGCGCGGTCGTCGCACGCGTAGGTGAACGCGTCCAGAAGATTCTGCTTCGAGTCGGTCACGTCCATGCTGATGGGCTTTTGCGCGCCGGTCAGCACGATCGGCTTTTTCGACCGCCGGACGAGGTAGGAGAGCGCGGCGGCGGTGTACGCCATCGTGTCCGTACCGTGACTGACCACAAAGCCGTCGTAGGCGTCGTAATACGCTTCGATGCAGCTTGCGATCGTCAGCCAGTTTTCCGGCGTCATGTTCGTGCTGTCCACACTCATGAGCTGCATACAATCCACGTCGCAGATTTCGCTGACGCGGGGGATGTAGTTCAAAAGCTGATTTGAGCCGAGCTTGGGCGCAAGCCCGTCATCCGTCATTTCCGAGGCAATCGTACCGCCCGTTCCGATCAATAATATCTTTTTCATGTCTCCAGTATAGTCCAAATCCTGCGAAAAAGCAATACAAAAACAGAGCCGCAAATGCGACTCTGTGTTTTGTCGGAGTTCAATGTTGTTCTTACAGACCGTAGCGCTTCTTGAAGCGATCTACTCGTCCGCCGCTGTCGACCAGCTTCTGACGGCCCGTGAAGAACGGGTGGCACTTGCTGCAGATTTCGACCTTCAGCTCGCCCTTGGTGGGTCTCGCCGCAGGCACAGCGCACGACCGCTTCGCCGTAAGACGGATGAATATTTTTCTTCATGTATTATCACTCCTTCGTCGTGTAATGCATTACCAACGGCTATTATACCATGCCGCCGCAAAAAAGCAAGAAAAATTTTTTGTTTTTTGCAACTTTTTTTACTGGCCGTAACGGTTCTGCTGTCCGTGTGAAGAAGTGTAGCCCTCTTTCTCGAAAATACGGATCCATTCGCGCAGACGGATGAGGAACTCTTCATTGTTCGAGGTCTTATCCATCATGTTGACAAGATTCTCGGTCACATCGCCGGTCGCGCCGTTTGCGAGCACGCGCCTGAGCATCCGCACGCCGTCGAGCTCCGTTTGCGAGAGAAGCAGATCGTCGCGCCGCGTGCCGGATTTATACACGTCGATCGCGGGGAAGATGCGTTTTTCGCTGAGCCGCCTGTCAAGGTGGATCTCCATGTTGCCCGTGCCCTTGAATTCCTCATAGACGATGTCGTCCATGCGGCTGCCGGTTTCGACCAGCGCCGTCGCGATCACGGTCAAACTCCCGCCGTTTTCGATGTTTCTTGCCGCGCCGAAAAAGCGCTTCGGCTTGTGCAGCGCACCCGGGTCCATACCGCCGGACAGCGTGCGTCCGGTCGGCGGGATGACCAGGTTGTATGCGCGGGTGAGACGCGTCAGCGAGTCCAGAAGGATCACGACGTCCTTGCCGTTTTCCACAAGACGCATGGCGCGCTCCTGTACCATTTCCGCAATGCGCGTATGATGCTCGGGAAGCTCGTCGAACGTGGACGCAACGACCTCGCCCTTGATGCTGCGGCGCATATCGGTGACCTCTTCGGGGCGCTCGTCAATGAGCAGCACGATGAGATGCGTGTCGGGATAATTTTCCGTGATGCCGTTTGCGATCTGCTTTAAGAGCGTCGTTTTGCCCGCTTTCGGCTGCGACACGATCATCGCGCGCTGTCCCTTGCCGATCGGCGCGATCAGGTCGATGAGCCGCACGGACAGATTATTTGCTCTGCCGGGCGTTTCCAGCGTGTAGCGCTCGTTCGGGAAGATGGGGACGAGGTCCTCGTAGTTGACGCGGCTTTGCGCATTCTCGTCCGGATCCCTGCCGTTCACGCGGTCCACATACAAAAGCGCTTCGTATTTGTCGCCTTCGCGGCGCGCACGGGTGCGCCCTTCCACGAAATCGCCGTTTTTCAGATTGCAGCGGCGGATCTGCGCATTTGCGACGTACACGTCGTTCGGACCGGCGTCGTAATTCTGCACGCGCAGAAAACCGTAGCCCTCCATGATTTCCAGCACGCCTGCGGCGGTGCCGGTCTCGGGAAGGGAAACGGGCTCCGCGGGCTTTTCGGGCTTCTGCTCGCTTTCCGGCGCATGATACGGCTGGCGGTTGTTCCGGTACGCGCGGTTCTGGTTCTGCCGGTTGTTCTGCGGACGGAAATTGCCGCGGCGGTACGGTTCGGCGTTCGGACGCTCCTGTGGCTTTTCGGGCGCAGCGGGCTGTTCCGCAGGCGCTTCGGGCTGCGGCGCAGGCGCTTCTTTTTCGGGCACGGCGGTTTTCGCCGGTCTGCCGCGCTTTTTCGGCGCTTTTTCTTCCGGCGCGGGCGCTTCTTTTTCGGGCACGGCGGTTTTCGCCGGTCTGCCGCGCTTTTTCTTTTCCGGCGCGGGCGCCTGCAAAAGCTCAATCAGCTGGGCTTTTTTGTATTTGCGGAAAGAGGGAATCCCGTGCTGTTTCGCAAGCGAATACAGCTCGTTGATCGTCAATACTTCCAATTCGGTTAGATTCACAAATGGCCTCCGGTATGATAATGATTTCTGATTGGATAAAAAATATGAGAAAACGGATTTGTTGATTCCATTTTATGGGCGATCGAAAAACTTGTCAAGCTTTTCGGCAAAATTTGCGGATATCGGCGCGTTTTCGACGCGTAAGAACGGGGGAATACGCATACAATGCAGCAAAGGCACGGAGGATGTATTCATGGAAAAACGGGAAAAGGAACTGATGCAGCCGTCGGCGCACAGCGTGACGATCGAGGGCCGCAGACGCATGCGGATCACCGGCGTGATCGACGTGGAGAGCTTTCAGGAGGATGAGATGACGGTGATCACGCAGGCGGGCGCGCTGACGGTCTGGGGCGAAGGATTGAAGCTCGGCAAGCTCAATCCGGAAGACGGGCAGGTGCTTCTGGAGGGCAATATCGTCTCGATCGAATATGAGCAGCCGGAACCGGAACGCCGGTCGTTCTTCTTCCGCAAAAAATGAGAGACGTCACCGGACAGCCGTTTGAGGCGCTGCTGCTCATGCACGGCGGCGCAGTCGCGGGACTGGTCTATCTGCTTCTCAGGGTCGTGCGGACCCGCGCAAACAGGCGGTTCGTCACGCACCTCTGCGACGCCGTGTTCGTACTGACCGGCGCGGCGCTTTTCGCCGCATATCTGTTTCTTGCCAATTACGGAACGGTCCGCGGATTCCTCAGCGCGTCGTTTCTGCTCGGCTTTGCGGCGGTTTACATACTGTTTGCGCCGTTGTTTGCAAGAATCACACAAAAAATCCGAAAAAAATAGGTTCCGTTTTGGATCGGATTCTGCTATACTGTATTTTATGGAAGAATCGCCGAAAAAAATCGTCAGAACCATTCGCTTTAAGCTGGTTCACTTCGTTCTCGTGCTGATCGCCTGTGTGATCGTTTTGCTCGTGGTGCTGATTCCGCAGCGCCTGCGCATCCGGTCCGCGCAGGACGAGTACAACGCGCGCGTGGACGTTCTGAACCAGACCAAGCGTACCTATGCGCAGGAACGGGAAAACCTGCAGTTTATGCGCACGGATACCTATAAGATTCAGCAGGGCATGATCAAATACGGCTGGCACTATCAGGAGGACAAGCTCATCCAGGACGACAGTGTCGCAACGATAACGGAATGAAACCGGATATCGCGGTGATCGACATCGGAAGCAACTCCGTGCGGCTGATGCTTGCCGCGGCGGAGAGCGGTCGTGTACGTTCGATTGCAAAGCGGCTGAACACAACGCGTCTTGCAAAAGGGATCGATGCGACGGGCTGTCTTGCGCCGGATCGCGTACGGGATACGGTCGATGCGATCGAAGCGTTCTTCGGCGCCGCAAAGCAATACGACGTCCCCGTCATCGCCTATGCGACCAGCGCGGTGCGCGACGCCGGCAACCGGGATGCGTTTACGGCGCTCGTCAGGGAGCGAACGGGCCTGGTGATTCGCGTGCTTTCCGGCGAGGAGGAGGGGCGGCTTGCCTTTTCCGCCGTGACCGGCGGGGAAGGGACCGTGTTCGACATCGGCGGAGGCAGTTTTCAGATCGTCACGCGCACATGCGCGCAGAGCTTTCCGTGCGGCTGTGTCCGCGCAAAGGAACGCTGCGACGCAGGCGATACGGATACGCTCGAACGCGAGCTCTTTTGCTGGATGGATGAAAAAACCTGCGTGCCGGAACGCGTTCCCGCGCCGGTTTACGGCGTCGGCGGTACGATCTCGACGATCGGCGCGCTGCTCGCCTCGCAGACGCGGTTCGATCCGGACAATCTTGCGTCCGTCACACCGTCAAAGCTGGACCGGCTGATCCGGCAGCTTGCCGCGATCCCGGAACCCGCGCGCATGAAGCATCCGCTTCTTGTGAAGCGCGGGGACGTGATCCTGCAGGGTGCGACGATCCTCAAATACATGATGACGCGCACGCACACGGATTGCGTGATTCCGTCCGATCGGGACGGCATGGAGGGGATCGCCGAGGCATTTCTTTCCGGAACACTCAACAAGGTCTGAAACAACGGAGGAAAACCGAATGAAAAACAACGAGAAACTCTGGAAGATCCTTGAGATCGTGTTCGGTGCGATCGGCGCGGCGCTGCTCGTTCTTCTGCTTGTGCTGAAGCTGACGGACAGGGACGTTACGGTGCTGACGTATCCGATCGTCGGCGTCGTGATCCTGTTTCTGATCAGCGACGAGTTTGCGCGTTCGATCCGTCGCCGCCGCGAAAAGGAAGAAGCGGCGAAGGAGCAGGAGGAACAGCCGGAGGAAGCGGAAACCGCGCTTCCGAAGGACGCGTTCGAATTTGAAGAAACAGAAGAACGGAAACAGTGAGCGCCGAAAAGTTTTTCAATTCCATCGATCTTTTGCGCTGTCCCGTCTGCGGGACGGCGTTTTCAACGTACGGCGCGTCGCTTCGCTGTGCAAACGGACACACCTTCGATCCGTCCCGAAAGGGGTATGTGCATTTTGCGCCGAACGCCGCGCCGTCCCGATACGACAAGGCGCTGTTCGAAGCGCGGCGTCGGATCATGCGCGCCGGGTTTTACGATACGGTGATCGAAACGATCCGGCACGCAATGCCGAAGGATGCCGAGGTCGTGCTGGACGCGGGCTGCGGCGACGGCACGTTTACAAAGGCGCTGCAGGGGAAAACGACGGTCGGTCTCGATCTTTCGAAGGACGCGATCCTGCTTGCCGCAGGCGGCGGCGGTCCGGTCCTGTGGGCGGTCGGCGATCTGACGGCGATCCCGCTGCGCGACGGTTCGGTCGACGTGCTTCTGAATCTGTTTTCACCGGCGCACTACGCGGAGTTTGCCCGCGTTCTGAAGCCCGACGGAACGCTTCTGAAGCTCGTTCCGGGCGAATCGTATCTTCGCGAGATCCGCGCGCTTCTGGGCGATCGCCTGCGCAGGGAAACCTATTCCAACGAGGCGGTCATATCCCGCCTTTCGGAACGGTTTTCTCTTACGGACCGCGTCCGCATCGCGAACACCTTTCCGCTGACCGAAGAACAGGCGAGGGACTTTCTGTCGATGACGCCGCTGACGTTCGGGATCGCGCCGGATTCGCTCGACGCCGGTTCCCTTTCCGAAATCACGATCGACGTCGAATTGCTGATTGCACACAAATAAAAAAAGGACCGGTTATTCGGTCCCGTTCAATAGCTGACTTTTTTGATATTTGACGCATGCTCCGCGTCGGCAAAACCGAGCACGTTTGAACGGCTGTCCTTAAAGTATACGCAGATGTGCTCCGAACCGTCCCATTGCATCGAAGCGGCGATCCATTGTCCGTCCAGCTCGAACAGCACCGCGCATTTATAGAAGCTGTTGTCGGTGCCGAGCCATTTTTCCAGACTCCGGGTGTTGTTGTTGCGCTGTGTGATCGACTGAAACGCGATCTTCATCTCCGCATGGTTCTCGCCGGAAATGAAGGCAAGGACGACGTCCTCTCCGGTCGCTGCGTTGCGCACACGGTAAAAGCCGTTCTCCGTGAGCATTTCACGGACGGTCTTCCAGTCAAGCGCGGTTCCCTTCTGCGTGATCGTTCCCTGCGCGGTAAAGGACAGGGGGATCTGCGCATGAAACTCGACGCGCTTCGCCTCGCGGGAAAAGAGCGCGCGCAGCGTTTCGCTGCCGACGCTTCCGTCGCTCATCATTCCGGACGCCGCCTGATAGGACATCACCGCGGTCTTCGTGACCGTGCGGAAGCTGCCCGTCGGTTTATAGGTATAATAACCCAGGTCGAAGAGCCGTTCCTGCACGCGCACGACCTCTTCGCCCTTGTCGCCGGACACTATGAGTTTTTCTTCTTCGTCTGCGCGGACCCCGAAAACGGGGAGCAGCAGCAGAACGAGAAGGATCGGAAGGATTCGTTTCATACACATCAATTATATCATGTTTTCCGCCGCTTGAAAAGTGCGGATTTCGGTGGTACAATACGCACGGAGGTGATCGGATGCGCTGCAGTTGTCAACGTTGCGGAACGTATATGGTTCAGGATGAAAAGGGCGTGCAAAGCCGCTGCATCTGTCCCGAATGCTTCTTTGTCTGCTCCGCGTGCGTGAGTACGGAGGGCGGAAAGCCGCTGGACATCGACTCGCTGCGCATGCTCGCGCTGCTCAGGGAAGCGCAGGGGGACGGGCGAAGCGACGAGGATTCCGAATACTGAAAAGCTGCCCGGCGGGCGGCTTTTTTCATACGTCGACGGAAAAGAGAGCGACGGGCGCGGAAACGCGCAGGATCGAAAATCCCGCGCCTGTGATCTCGGCGAAGCCGTCCTTCGGGATGACCGTTCCGCTGACGTTCGTTTCCTCCGGACAGTAGAGAAACAGAAACGCGTGGAGCGTCAGCGCGTGATCGCCTGCGGGCAGGATGCGCATTTCACCGCGCGCGCCCTTCAGCATCAGGTTGAGATCGCGTCCGCTGCCGCGGCACAGGATATCCTCTTCTCCCGAAAAACAGAGCACGCTGCCTTTTGCAAGGAACTGCCAGCTTCCGCCGCGTTTCAGATAAAAGCCCTCCGAAAGCGGCGTCAGATACCGTGTGACGCCGTCGAGCTTCGTGAAGCGCGACTCGCTCAGATCGACGGTCGCCGAACTGATGCGAAATGCAAACCGGCGCTCCGCATAGGACCCGTCGGCGGGAAAGAGATACAGCTCTGTCGTTTTTCCGCCGCTCCAAGCCGTTTCGCGGCGGGAAGCGGGATCCAGAATTCGAATGTTCATAGGCACCTCATTGATCCGTAAAACTGCAAAGAAGGGACTGTCGAAAGAGACAGTCCCGTTTTGATATTATTCTCCGCCGTCGTCGCCGCCGGAAGGTTCGGTCGGCTTCGGCGGTTCCTCGGTGGGCTTCGGCGTCGTCGGCTCCTCCGTGGGTTTCGGCGGTTCCTCCGTGGGCTTCGGCGTCGTCGGTTCTTCGGTGGGCTTGGGCGTATCGGAGCCCGGATCACTCGGTTTCGGGGTATCGGAACCCGGATCGCTGGGCTTCGGGGTATCGGAACCCGGATCGCTGGGCTTCGGCGTGTCGGGCGCTTCCGTTGCATCCGGACCGACGATGTATTCGCCGGCGTACGCCTTGTAGGTCGAAACCGCGAGCTTTTCGCTCTTGACGAGAACACCGTTCAGGTAGTATTCCTTCATGCTCTGCCAAACGGAACCGTCGCGTCTGCCCGCAACCTTTTCTTTGTATCCGACCGGCTTGGAGGCGTCGACCGTATAGAGTACCTCGCCGGACGGCTTCAGCGTCTTTGTCTTCTTGGGCGTCGGGATGCGGATCTCGTCATACTCGCCGTTGGAGTCCTCAATGATCGGGATGCCCCAGATTTCGATGGTCAGGGTGCTTCCGTTTGCGTTCGCAATGATGAGGATATCCGCTTTGCTGGAGTTTCTGAACTTAAAATCAATGATGTTGCCGAGGGAATTGATCGTGGCGTCGCGTCCCTTGTCGACATAGTCGACCGGCATCGAGTGATTCTGACGGAAAACGATCTCCATATCCGCCATAACCGCGCAGTTATAGAGCGTGGACGAGATCTGACAGACGCCGCCGCCGTATTCCTTGACGTGCTTGCCCTGCTGGAACGCGGTCGCGATCTTCCAATGTCCGTCGTTTCTGCGGGTGCCGAGACACTGGTTCATGGAAAAGACCTCGCCGGGGTGAACGACCGTACCGGTCAGAAGGTCCATAGCGCCGTGGCGGATATTTTCCTTACGGTTTTTGTTGCTCTTGCTGTAATTGGTCGTATAGGACTTGCGCAGAACATAGTGTTCCTTCGCATTTGCAAGCGTAATCGCCGCAGCCGTCTCTTCTGCGGGCGCCGTCAGCGTTTCGCCTGCCTGCGCATTGAGCAGCGCGGCAAGGAGCGCTTCACGGTCAACGGTGCGTCCGGGAACGTCCTGCGTGAATTCGATCTTGTTTTCCTTCTTGTTATAGGCAAAGGATGCGTCGACCGGCTTGGTGTCATGCGCGTCTGCAAACGCGTTCACCGCGGCTTTCAGGGCTTCCTCGTCGAATGCGAGCGTAATGGGGAAATCCTTTCCCTGCGCCTTGATCTGTTCGACCTCGGCGGAGACGGCTTCAAAGCCCTTGTCTTCACGCACGAGATTGAAAGCCTCTTCGATCAGCTCGTCGAGGTTGTCCGTCGTTGCGATTGTTTCGCCGGAGAACGCCTCGGAAGCATCGCCGAGCGTGACGTTGATGCACAGCGCCTTTTTGCTTTCTTCCAGCGACGGCAGAACGGCTGCCTTCGCTTCTTCCTTCGTCATGCCGCCGACATTCACGCCGTTGACGGTAACGCCCTCAAGCATGGTGGTGCGCTTCAGAATCGCGTCGAGCTCCTCCCGATGCAGATCGGGCTCGGGCGTTACGATCGAAATCTGCTCTGTTTGTGCGGAGCTGTTCGGATCGATCTTTTCGCCGGTGCTCGGATTGTAATCCACCTGCGTGTCGGTTCCCGATCCGTTGCATGCGAGACACAGAATCAGGAGCGCCGACAGAAGCGGCAGCAGCCAAAATACATGTTTTTTGTTCATAGATTCGTTTCCTTCTCCATTGATGCTTTCATTTTACACGCTTTTTTCGAAAAAACCATCCTTTTCGAAAAGCATTTACTAATAAGTTACATTTTAGGCACATCTTTTATACATCCGCGCGGGGAAATGCCGCGCAAAGCGTCTCTCATAGAATAAGACGTGTGAGAAGAATAAAAGGTTGCAGATTTTTCGGGATTTCTTTTCAGATCGACGCGAATGTGTTATACTGTCTGCATCGAAAGGAACAGAGGAGCACGCAATGAAAGAGCAGCCGAAGAAATCGCTTTCGCCGATGGAATACGCGATGAAGTATCTCACGGGGAAGGACCGCACGGTGTCGGAAATGCAGGCATATCTTGACGGAAAGGAGTTCGGCGAGGCGGACGTGGACGCAACGGTCAACCGCCTTCTTGAACTCGGACTTTTGAACGACGAGCGCTATGCGCAGCGCTTCGTGGAAACGCGCCTTGCGTCGAAGCCCGTGAGCCGCCGACACCTTTGGGAACAGCTGAAAAGCCACGGCGTCGACGACGCGTATATCAACGCCGCGCTGGATGCGGTCGATACCGACGGAGAAGCGGAAAACGCGCGCGTGATTGCGGTGAAATTCGCACGGCAGTTTTCTTCGCTTGAATCGGAAAAGCGCCGCGAGCGTGTGCTTTCGCGGCTCATCGCGCGCGGGTTTACCTATGACGTTTCGCGGAAAGCGTTGGAAGCCGCGCTTTCGGAGGAGGAAACATGGAGCGAATCGTAACGGCGGCGCAGGCAAAGCAGCGGGACCGCGAGGTCATCGCGTCGGGCGTTTCGTCGCTCGCGCTGATGCGAACCGCCGCGGAGGGGCTCGCCTCCGCCGTAAAAGACCTGCGCAAAAACGGGGAGAGCGTGACCGCGATCTCGGGCACCGGCAACAACGGCGGTGACGGGATCGCCGCCGCATGGCTTCTCAAACGGGAAGGCGTCGACGCGCGGATCGTTCTTTCCGGCGACGAAAAAAACTGCACGCCCGATGCGGCATACTATCTCGGCGCGGCAAAGGCGGACGGTGTTCCGGTCTTTGCGGAGTGGGAGCCGAAGGAACATGAAATCCTGATCGACGCGCTGTTCGGCGTGGGGCTGAACCGCCCGGTCGAGGGCGCGGTGCGGGATCTGATCGGGCGGATGAACGAAAGCGGCAAGTCGATCGTTTCCGCAGACATCCCATCGGGACTGCACGCCGACAGCGGTGAAATCATGGGCGCTGCGGTGCATGCGGCGCGAACCGTCACGATGCAGGCGAAAAAGGCGGGCATGCTGCTCGGACAGGGACGCGCGCTTTGCGGGACGGTCACGGTACAGCCGCTGTACGCAGACGAAGGCGAGCCGGAGCTTTTTTATCAGGAGGAAGCCGAAATTGCAGCGCTTTTGCCGAAGCGGCCGTTCGATTCACACAAGGGAATGAACGGGCATGCGCTTTTGTGCGTGGGTTCGAAGACCTATCCGGGCGCCGCGCTGCTTTCGGCGCGCGCGGCTTTGCGCGGCGGGGCGGGACTTGTGTCCGTCTGCACGCCGGATCCGGTGCGCCCGTTTTTTGCGGCGGTTCCGGAAGCAATCACGATCCCGACCGGCACGGACGACTGGTGCGAAGCCGCCGCCGAAAGAGCGATCGCGGCGATGGAGAACAAACAGGCGATCGCCGTGGGAAGCGGCGGGGGAAAGGGAAATCTCCTTCCGGTGATCGAAGCGGCGCTCAGATCGGGGACGAAGCTCGTACTGGACGCGGACGCGCTGAATCAGATGGCGAAAGACCGATCGCTCCTGCATCTTCTGCATGAGAATGTCGTTCTGACGCCGCACGCAGGCGAAATGGCGCGGCTTTTGGACTGCACCGTTTCGGACGTCCTTTCCGATCCGCTCGGCGCAGTCAAAGCGTTCCGGTGCACAACGCTCCTGAAGGGCGCGACCACGCTGGTGCATGCAAACGAGCGGACGGCGTTTCTGACGTTCGGGAACCCCGGTTTGGCAAAAGGCGGCAGCGGCGATGTACTGACGGGGCTCGTCACCGCGCTGCTTGCGCAGGGGCTTTCCGCCTTTGACGCGGCGCGGGCGGGCGCGTATCTTTTGGGTACGTCCGCGGATCGCGCCATGAAGCTTTTGGGAGAACGCGCGCTGCTTGCAAGCGACGTGATCGATATGGTACAATAAACAGTATGGAAGAAAAGAAGATACACGGAAACGTCGCGGGCATCCGCGATACCATTCTGGACGAAATGCGCTCGCTGTATGACGAAACACAGCCGAGCGGCGTGTTTGCATCTGCGGACCTGCTTTATAAACTTGCCGATTTCACCGGACGCATCGGACGCGAGATCTCGGTCTATCTGTCGCGCAGCGGCGCGGTGCGGGACGTTTCGATCGGCGACGCCACAACGGTTTCCATGCCCGATATGCGCCTTGTGCGCAACGCAGACCGGCTTGCGGGCGTGCGCTGCATCCATACGCATCCGAACGGCAGCGGATACCTTTCCGACGTCGATCTCGGCACGCTGAACTCCATGCGGCTCGACGCGATGGCGGCGGTCGGGGTGAAGGACGGACAGCCGACGTCGGTGTACGTTGCGTTTGTCGGCGAGATGGAGGGCGAGGAGCGCAAACCGCTGATCTACGGACCGATTCGCGCAGACCGCCTTCCGCAGGATGCGCTGCTCTCCGCTTTGATCGAAGCGGATAACCGTCTGAAAGCGCCGGCGTATGCGGTTACACAGGCGGAGCCGGAGCGTGCGGTGCTTGTCGGCATCGACAACGACGACGGTTACGATACCCTCGAGGAATTGAAAGCGCTTGCGGACACCGCAGGCGTCAACGTCGTGCACATGGAGCGCCAGCGCAAGCGCCCCATCGACAACGGAACCTATATCGGCTCCGGAAAAGCGGATGAGCTGCGGCTGATCGGCAGCGCGACGGAAGCGGACGTTTTCATCTTCGACGACGAGCTTACCGCGATCCAGATCCGCAATCTCGAAAGTATCCTCGGCGCGCCGGTCATCGACCGCACGATGCTGATCCTCGATATCTTCGCCTCCCGCGCGACCACGCGTGAGGGCAAGCTGCAGGTGGAACTCAGTCAGCTCAAATACCGTCTGCCGCGGCTTCTGGGCGTCGGCGTGGCGATGTCGCGTCAGGGCGCAAGCGGCGTCGGCATGCGCGGTCCCGGTGAGAAAAAACTCGAGATCGACCGCCGCCGCATCCATCGCCGCATCTATGAACTCGAACAGGAACTCAAAGAGGTCGAAAAACAACGCGGGATCCGCCGCTCCGTGCGCAAGAAGAGCGAAACGCCGGTCGTCGCGCTGGTCGGATATACGAACGCCGGCAAGAGTACGCTTCTGAACGTGCTGTCAAACAGCGACGTGCTTGCCGAGGACAAGCTGTTTGCAACGCTCGATCCCGTGGTGCGCGGCGTCACGCTGCCGAACGGCACGCCGTGTCTGCTTTCGGACACCGTCGGGTTCATCAACAAGCTGCCGCACGATCTTGTGCAGGCGTTCCGTTCCACGCTCGAGGAAGTGAAGGACGCCGATCTGATCCTGCACGTCGTCGACGCGGGCTGTCCGTACTATGAGGTGCAGATGCGCGTGACGGAACAGGTGCTGGAGGGGCTCGGCGCGGGCAATACGCCGTGCATTGAAGTTTATAACAAGTGCGATCTGCCCGAAGCGATCCCTTCGAAGCGCGAGAACGCCGTGGCGATCAGCGCAAGGACGGGCATGGGGATTCCGGCATTGCTTGAACGGATCGAAACGGAACTGAACCGCACGCAGCAGCGCGTGGAACTGGTGATTCCGTACGACCGGTACGATGCGATCCGTGTGCTGCACGAGATCGGCACGGTGCTTTCGGAATCGCACGAGGCGGACGGCACACACGTCGTCGCCATGCTGGAGGAGAGCAAGATTTACCGGCTCAAAAATGCGCTTGACGGACGATCCGACGGCTAAATACCTCCGTTTTGCAAATTGTTTACAATCGTCTTACAACTATTTTGCGAAAGCGCCTGCCGCGCGGCTTTTCAAGATGGGGGAACCGTGGTATACTGTAGAAACAAAATGGGAAATATCGGTTTCCGCACGACGGGGAACCGGATGGAGGATCGAATATGCGATCTGTACGTTTGAAAAAAATCCTTGCGTGGCTTCTGGTGCTCGGCACGGCGGCGTCCTTTGCCGCGTGCGGCACGGAATCCGACGGCGCAAAGAAAGGGCTTGTGATCAGCGAAGTCGTTTCCAGCAACGGCAAGAGCTACGAGCACGACTATTACGGTTCGCCGGACTGGATCGAGCTGCACAACGAATCGGATCAGCCGATCAATCTGCTCGGCTGGGGCATTACCGACAATATCAGAAATTCCGACAAGGCGTTCACGATGCCGGAGATCATTCTTCCGGCGGACGGATACCTTTTGCTGCTTGCGACCAAGATGGAAAAGACCGACACGCTTGCATGGGACGGCACAAGCCCCATCTGCCTCGGGTTTTCGCTGAAATCGGCGGGGGAGGACCTCGTTTTGATCAACCCGCATATGCAGACGATCGACGAGCTTGCCGTGCCGGAACTGCACCGTGACATCTCCTATGCGCGCCGCGAGAACGGCACCTACGGCTACTGTGAAGAGCCAACGCCCGGCAGCGCAAACACAACGAAGATTTCCGACCGTCAGCCGGAGGTGAAGGAGCCGGAAGCGCCCGAACCGATGACCGGCGTCGAGATCAGCGAGATCTCCGCGCGCAATACGCTTTTGTCCTGCGGCGGATGTCTCAAATGCGACTGGGTGGAGCTGCACAACACCACAAACGCGGATATCGCGCTTGACGGCTTCACGCTGTGCGACGAGCCGAGCGATTACGACGATGCGAATCTTTCCGGCGTACTGCCCGCAAACGGCTATCTCGTCGTATTCTGCTGCGATAAAAACTGCTCGACGAAGGACGGGCACGTGTGTGTCGATCTCGGCGTCAGCCGGTACGGAGAAACGCTGTATCTGTTCGATCCGAACGGCTTTGAACTGGAAACGTGCCAGATGCCCGAGATCCCCTATAAGGACGTGAGTTATGCGCGCCGTGCGGACGGCACGTTCGGTTTCTGTGAAACGCCGACGCCCGGCGAGGCGAACACGACGGAAATCACCGACGAGCCGCCGTACCGCCCGGAGGAAACGCCGGAGCCCGATCCGGACGAGCAGAATGAGGACGAACCCGTCGATCCGACGCTGAACGCAAAACGTCCCGAGTCGCTGCGCATCAGCGAAGCGCTTCCGAAGAACACCTACAGCATCGCGGACAGCGAGGGCGAACGCTGCGACTGGGTCGAGCTTTATAACCCGACCGACCAGGCGGTTTCGCTGCGCGACTGGTACCTTTCGGATAACCCGAAAAATCTCAAAAAATGGGCGCTGCCCGAGAGCATGTCGCTCTCCGGCGGACAGTATCTCATCATCTTCCTGTCCGGCAAGACGGGCATCGCAAACGAGCTTCACGCGAGCTTTTCGCTCGGCACGGGCGAAACGCTGTACCTTTACAACGCACAGACCGGACGGCTCGACTGGATCACGGTTCCGGAGCTTCCGGACAATGTTTCGATCGGTCTGAACGAGGCGAACGAGCAGGTTTATTACCGGTATCCGACACCCGGCGCGCCGAACGGACACGGCGAAAAGACGGCGGAGGCGATCGGTTTTTTTCAATCTGACGGCGTATACATCTCCGAGGTATGCGCCATTCACGATCGGGGAAGCAACGAAAAGGACTGGATCGAACTGTATAACGGTTCACAGAGCACCGTCTCGCTGGACGGCTGGTATCTGAGCGATTCGCTCGACGAGCCGAAAAAGTACAGGATCTCGTCCCTGTCTCTGAAAGCGAACGACTATGCAGTGATCGAAGCGACCGCTTCCTACGGGGATCGCAAGAGCAGCGACGCGCCGTTCGGCGTGAGCCCTTCCGGCGAAAAACTGTATCTTTCCGATGCAAACGGCATCATCCGGGATATCTTTGAAACCGGCGTACAGCGAAACGGCATCACGAGCGGCAGGGTAGAGGGCAACAATCAGATCAGCCGCGTATTCTTCACGACCAAGACAAAAGGCAAGAAGAACAGCGATTCGCCGTATCGCGGATACGCGTCCATGCCGGTCTTTTCGGAGAACGCGCTCTATCACACGCAGTCCTTCGACCTTTCGATCACATCGTTAAGCCCGAATGCGACAATCTATTACACGACCAACGGCAGCGAACCGAGCAAAAGCTCGACGTTCTATTCCGGTCCGATCACGATCTCAAAGAACGCCGTGATCCGCGCGATCGCGTATGTCGACGGCATGCTGCCGAGCGAGATCGTCACGTTCCATTATTTGTTTGAGGAACCGCATACCGTTCCGGTCGTATGCCTTGCGATGGATCCGACCGATTTCAACACCGTCTATAAGGTCAAGGAGCATAAGAACATCAAGGAACGGAAGGGCTACGTGAATTACTACGAGCCGGACGGACGGATCGGCACGTCGTTCCCGTGCGACGTCAAGGCAAAGGGACGCGGTACGCTGACGTACGCGCAGAAATCGCTGACGTTCGGGCTTCGCGCGGAGTACGGCATGAAGACGGTCGACTATCCGTTCTTCCCGGGGTACGAGTTCACGGAGTTCGGCGCGTTCGCACTGCGAAACGCGGGACAGGATTACGACATGGCGCGCATGCGCGATACGTTCGTCACCCGCGCCTGCATGGGACTGAACGTCGACTGCGCCAATTCGCGCTGCTGCGTGCTCTATATCAACGGCACGTATTACGGCGTGTACGATTTCAACGAGGAGCTGAATTCCAAGTATCTTGCCACGCATTACGGCGTGGATCCCGACACGGTCAATACCATCATGCGCAACGGCTCGATCGCGATGAAGGGCAGTAATACCGAATTCAAGAAGATCTTTAAGGCGCAGACGCTGTCGAGCGAAAGCGCGTATCAGAGCTATACCGAAAAGGTCGATGCTGACGCGTTCATGGATTACGTCATTTGCCGCACGTTCATGCTGGAGACCGATACGTTCAATCAAAAATACTGGCGCACCGTCGACTATAAGATCAAGTGGCGTCCGATCCTGTACGATCTCGACTATTGCTTCATGAGCAAGTACGACCGCGACATGATGCACGTCTACTTCAATAAGGACGGCGTAGCGGCGGCGCACGGATCGCTGACCAAGTTCTATTTCACCGTTTCGCTGAAAACCAACGAGGAATGGAAGCACCGGTTCTTCGAACGCTATGTGGAAGTCGTGATGACGAAGTTCACCGCGGAAAACCTTCTGAAGCTGTTCGATCAGGTCGTCGAGGAATACCGGCCGGAGATGGAGCGTCACATCAAAAAGTGGGGGCATCCGAAATCCATGTCGAAGTGGGAAAGCGAAGTCGCGACGCTGCGCAATAAGGTCGAAAAGCGACCGACGGTCGTGCTCGAACAGATCCGCAAGGAACTGAAGATCTCAAAGGACGAGATGAACGCCCTGATCGCCAAATACAGCAATCCGTAAGAAAACACCCCGGCAGATCGCCGGGGTTCTTCTTTTTTCCGCTTGCAGCGCCGACGGCGCACCGCAACTCTTTCCACGGCTCGGTCACGGCGCGGGAATCCCGCAGGCGATTGGTAGCGCAGCGGAAGCGTTGCGAGTGCGTTTACAAACGAGCAGCTGAAGCAAGCGTGATCGACTGCGGAAAGGAGCCGCAACGGAGAGGGCAAGCGGTGACTTTTCAGCAAAGCAAAAAAAGTCGCCGCGAGCGATGCGACGTTCGCGGCGACGTGGTGGAGGCGGGGGGAGTCTCCTCTCGCTGCGGCTCGGTCACGGCGCGGCTCTGAAGCCGCACTGCGGCTTCATTCACCCCCGCGCCGGTTCGACTCTCCCCTTGTTATCGGAAAAAGAAAACAGGGCATCGGAATGCCCTGTTTTCTTTTTGGTGGAGGCGGGGAGAGTCGAACTCCCGTCCGAAAATCCGTTGGCAGGATCTTCTCCGAGCGCAGTCGGTGTTTTGGGATTCCCCTCGCGCGGCGCCCTCCGACAGGCTCCGCGTTACGGTAGCTTCATGAAGTCCGGCCTGCGGCAAAGCTTACGCAGGTTCGTTCCCTACCCTGATGACGCCCGGTTCCGAAGCGGTAAGTTTCTTCGGGCGGACGCGTAGCTGCGTTTATGCAGCTGCGAGTTGAGTGTGATTGTTGTCAGTTATTTTAGACAGTTCCCGTTTTTAACGAAGCACGGGGCTTCGGCTCGCTGATCCCACTTCCGCGATCCCCGTCGAAACCATTTCGCCCCCGAGATCGATAAAGTGGTTGTTCATATAGTATGCCGGCTTTCGTCAGCGATACTGCTTTTTGATGTTCCGTTCGATGTCGCGGTCGGCGTCGCGGTCCGCGATGCTCGCGCGCTTGTCATAGAGCTTTTTGCCCTTTGCAACCGCCAGCTCGACCTTGACCTTGCCATCCTTGAAATAGACGGACAGGGGAACGAGACTGTAGCCCTCCGCCTGCGACTGGGTGAGGAGCTTTCGGATCTCGCGCGCATGCGCAAGGAGCTTTCTCGTGCGGAACGGATCGTGGTTATAGATGTTGCCCTGTTCGTAGGGGCTCACATGCATCCCGATCAAATAGAGTTCGCCGTTTTTGACCTGCGCATAGCTGTCCTTGAGGTTCAGTGCGCCGTTGCGGATCGACTTGACCTCGGTTCCCTGCAATACGATTCCGCATTCGTATGTGTCTTCAATAAAATAATCGTGACGCGCCTTGCGGTTCTGCGCGGCGATCTTGATTCCCTTGTGTACCGGCACGGCACGTCCTCCTTTCTCCGAATAGAAACGGTGCATCGAGCGATGCACCGTTGCAAGTTCTTTTCTGTTGCGATCAGATCGATTTGCCTGCGAATCTGGCGATCAGCATCAACGCAATCGCCATGACCGCGATGATGATCGCGAGAACAACGGTGATCTTCTGCAGCTTGGCTTCACGGCTTGCGGCCTTTCCGCGCTGCGAAAAAGAAACGGTGTCGCTGCCGTATGCTGCGCCGAGACCGGAAGACTTGGTCTGTTGGATCAGCACGACCACGCACATCAGAATCGACGAAAGTACCAGAATACCGGCCACAACCCACATCAAAATATCCATATCAGTTCCTCCAAAAATATCTGCGGGAATGATTATAACACGCACCTTTCGGAAATGCAAGCATAAAACGAAAAACTTTGGATCGTTTTATGCCTGCATCGTCCGCTTTGCAGGGCTTTGATCGTTCCGCTTATTCTACCAGCGATTTGCCCGTCATTTCCTGCGGCACGGGCAGACCCATCAGCGTAAGCAGCGTCGGAGCAAGGTCGCACAGCCGTCCGCCTTTGCGGAGCGTAACGTCCTTACGCGTATCGTCGACCAGAATGCACGGCACGGGAAGCGTCGTGTGCGCGGTAAACGGCGCATTCTGCGCTTCGTCCCACATCAGCTCGCAGTTGCCGTGGTCCGCGGTCACGATGCAGCGGCCGCCTGTCTTGAGGATCGCGGTCACGACCGTATGGAGACATTCGTCGACGGCATGGACCGCTTTCACCGCCGCTTCCATCACGCCGGTGTGTCCGACCATGTCGGGGTTCGCGAAGTTCAGGATCATCACGTCATACTTGCCGCTTTCGATCCGGGCTTTCGCTTCCGCCGCGACTTCATACGCGCTCATCTCGGGCTTCAGATCGTAGGTTGCGACCTTCGGCGAGGGGATGAGGCAGCGATCCTCGTTCGCGTTCGGCGCTTCCACGCCGCCGTTGAAGAAGAACGTGACGTGCGCGTACTTTTCGGTCTCCGCAATGCGAAGCTGCGTCAGTCCGTTGTCCGCAACGTAGGCGCCGAACGTGTTGTTCAGCGACTGCGGTTTGAACGCAACGTGCAGGTTGTTCTCGAACGTCTTGTCGTACTGCGTCATCGAAACGTAGTACAGCGGGAAGAAGCCGAATCTGCGCTCGAAGCCGTCGAAGTCCTCGAAGATGTACGCGCGCGAGATCTCTCTTGCTCTGTCCGGACGGAAGTTAAAGAAGATTACGCTGTCATTTTGACCGATCGTTGCGGTGGGCTTGCCGTCGGTCAGGATCACGGTCGGCTGTACGAACTCGTCGGTATCGCCGCGATCATAACTCAGCTGCATCGCTTCGGGACCGGAGGCGGCGGTCATGCCTTCGCCGTAGGTCAGCGCGGCATACGCGCGCTGTACGCGCTCGAACCGGTTGTCGCGATCCATTGCGTAGAATCTGCCCATGACCGTCGCGATCTTTCCGCAGCCGATCTCTTTGAGCTTTGCGTCGAGCTGTTCAAGGTAGCCCTTGCCGGAGGACGGGGGAACGTCGCGCCCGTCCATGAAGCAGTGGACGTAGACCTTTTTGAGACCGTTGCGCTTCGCAAGCTCGACCAGCGCATACAGATGCTCAAGGTGACTGTGCACGCCGCCGTCGGAGCAGAGCCCCATCAGGTGCAGCGAGGAATCGTGCGCCTTGCAGTTTTCGATCGCGCCGAGGAAGGCGGGATTCTCAAAGAAATCGCCGTCCTTGATCGCTTTCGTGATACGGGTCAGCTCCTGATAGACGATGCGCCCCGCGCCGATGTTCGTGTGACCGACCTCGGAATTGCCCATCTGTCCGTCGGGCAGACCGACGTCCATGCCGCTCGCGCCGATCAGCGTGTGCGGATAGGTTTTCCAGAGACGCATGAAGTTCTCTGCGCCGTCGGTGAGGATCGCGTTATACTTTTTTTCTTCCCGATAGCCGAAGCCGTCGAGGATGATCAATGCTGTAATCGGCTTCATCAGAAATGAACCACCTTCGAGAAGTCTTCGGCTTTCAAGCTTGCACCGCCGATCAGACCGCCGTCGATCTCCGGCATTGCCATGAGTTCGCTTGCGTTCTTCGGATTCATGCTGCCGCCGTATTGGATGCGGACCTTATTCGCCGTCGCATCGCCGAACACGCCGGCGATCGCCTTGCGGATCACGCCGATGGTCGCATTCGCGTCTTCCTTCGTCGCGGTCTTGCCGGTACCGATCGCCCAGATGGGCTCGTATGCGATCACGACGGATTCGACCTGCGCGTTCGTCATGTCCTTCAACGCCGCAACGGTCTGGTTGGAAACGAGTTCGTCCGTCACGCCCGCTTCACGCTGCTCCAGCGATTCGCCGACGCAGATGATGGGGGTGATGCCCGCGTTCAGAGCGGCAAGCGCGCGCTTGTTCACGGTCTCGTCCGTTTCGCCGAAATACTGACGGCGCTCGGAATGACCGACGATCGCGAATTCCACGCCGCGTGCTTTCAGCATGTCCGCGGAGATCTCGCCGGTGAACGCGCCCTTTTCCGCCCAATGGATGTTCTGCGCGCCGAGCTTGATGTTGGTTCCCTTGATCGTCTTGCCCACGCAGCAGAGATCCACGTACGGCGGGCAGACGACGACTTCGCACTTCGCATCCTTTACGAGCGGGATCAGCGCTTCGACGAGCTCGACCGCCTCTTCGGGCGTCTTGTTCATCTTCCAGTTGCCGGCGATGATCGGACGTCTGCCTTCCGGCTTGTCGTTCAGAACCGCCACACCGGGAAGAACCTTGCCTTCGAGGAACTCGAGCGATGCGCCGCCGCCGGTGGAGATGTGCGTCATCTTCTTGGCAAAGCCGAGCTTTTTCACAGCGGAAGCGGAATCGCCGCCGCCGATGATCGTCGTACCCTCGCAGTCCGCGCATGCTTCGGCGACCTTCTTGGTGCCCTCCGCAAACGCCGGGAATTCAAACACGCCCATCGGTCCGTTCCAGATAACGGTTTTTGCTTCGAGGATCGTCTTGCGGAACAGCTCGCAGCTCTTCTCGCCGATATCGAGACCCATCCAGCCCTCGGGGATCGCGTCGGCGGGAACCGTCTTGTGCTCCGCGTCCGCCGCATATTCCTTTGCGACCACGGTGTCGACCGGAAGCAGCAGGTTTACGCCGCGTTCTTTGGCTTCCGCCATCAGGTCCTTCGCGAGGTCGATGCTGTTTTCGTCGAGCAGCGAGGTGCCGATCTCATAGCCCATTGCCTTGAAGAACGTGTATGCCATGCCGCCGCCGATGATCAGACTGTCGCACTTTGCGAGAAGGTTCTTGATGACGCCGATCTTATCCGCAACTTTTGCGCCGCCGAGGATCGCCACAAACGGGCGGACCGGGTTTTCGAGCGCTTCGCCCATCACGCCGAGTTCCTTGCCGATGAGATATCCGGCGACTGCGGGGATGTAGTCCGCAACGCCCGCCGTGGACGCATGCGCGCGATGCACGGTGCCGAACGCGTCGGAGACGAACAGGTCCGCGAGGGAAGCAAGCTGCTTTGCGAATTCCGGATCGTTCTTTTCCTCTTCCTTATGGAAGCGCGTGTTCTCGAGCAGGACGATTTCGCCTTCCTTCATGTCCGCGATCGCGGTCTTTGCGCTTTCGCCGATCGTGTCGGTCGCAAACCATACGCGCGTATCCGGCAGCAGCTCCGCAAGGCGCTGACCGACGGGTTCCAGAGAGTACTTCGGATTGACTTCTCCTTTGGGTCTGCCGAGATGCGAGCAAAGGATGACCTTCGCTTTGTGGTCCAGGAGGTACTTGATCGTCGGAAGCGCAGCAACGATGCGCTTGTCATCCGAAACGGTACCGTCCTCTGCGAGCGGAACATTGAAGTCCACGCGCACAAGAACTCTCTTGCCTTCTACGTTGACGTCTTCGATTGTCATTTTTGCCATAGTTCTATATTCCTTTCCTGAATTTCCTTATATCATGAAGCGATCGCTCGCATCATTTCAAATCTCATAGACCGCGCCTTCCTCGGCATATTCGCAGAACGGGTCCGAAAGCGCGGGAAGGTATGTTTCGCCGCCGAAGCGGTGGGTAAGCACGGCGCGTCCGCAATGCGCCGCCGCTCTGAGCCGCATGACCTCGAAAACGGTCATGTGGTTTTTCAGCGCTTTTTCGTTCGATTCGTCGACGAGACACGCGTCCGCAAGCAGCAGATCGGCATCCTTCGTGATATCTTCGATTCCGTCGAACCACGCGCTGTCGCCCGTGTAGAACAGGGATCGGCCGTTTTCGTCCGTGATCCGCACGCCCGTGGTTTTCACCGCGTGGCGAACCTCCGAAAACCGCAGCGTCACGGTTCCGATCTTTGCCTCGAAGCCGTCATATGTGCGGACCGGACGGAACACGGGGGAGGTGAATCGCTCGATCTCCGGCGAAAACAGCGTGACCGGCGCGTCGCACAGCCCGAATTCCATGAGATACCGAAAGAGATCGATTTCTCCGCAATGATCCGCGTGCAGATGCGAAAGCACGATTGCGTCAAGGCGCATCCGTCCGGGGATCAAAGCGCGAAGCCGGCTTAAAGACCCGCTGCCGCAGTCCAGCAGGATCCGCGTATCGCCGTCCTCAACCAGGTAGGACGAACAGCCCTTTCCCGCCGCGGGAAACGGACCGTAAACGCCCAAAAGCGTCAGCTTCATGCTTCGTCCTCCGCAGCGGCAAGGATCTCGTCGATGATCTGATCGACGTCGGAGCTTTCCTTTTCGGGATCGTCCTTTGCGATCTGGTCGACCGTCCAGAGCGGACCGTCCGATTCGCTTTCGCGGCTCGGCTCATAGTTTAAGGGCGTCGCCTGATAATCGGGGATATCCTCACGGAGATAGGACGGATCGCCGTTCGGCTTTCCTTTGTCGGAGTCGGTCGTGCCGAGCCCGGGCAGGGGCGAGCCGTCCGCGCCGAGAAGCTGCGGGACCGCTTCGTGCAGCGCGCGGGAAAGCTCTGCGAACCGCTTCGCGCTGTCCTGCGCCATCTGAAGCTGCTCCTGCACCATGTTGTCATAACCGGTGAGCAGCGCGGCGTACTGTTCGATCTGCTGCTGAAACTCCTCGCGCTTTTTGACGCCTTCGTCCTCCGCTTCGCGGATGATCTCGCGTGCGCTGCGGTAGGCATCGTCGACGGTGCGT
Source organism: uncultured Eubacteriales bacterium (assembly GCA_902792295.1). Lineage (GTDB taxonomy): Bacteria > Bacillota > Clostridia > Christensenellales > CAG-138 > UBA3792. Next base: position 21,659 of record CADAZC010000004.1, on the reverse strand, counting down.
TCCGCTTTTTTGCGCAGCGAATCGCATTCGCCCTGCGTCTGTTCAAGAATGACGCCCGCCTTGCGCTGCGCGTCTGCGATCATATTGTCGGCGGTCGCGGTCGCTTCGTTCAGCGCGCGTCCGATGCCGCGCTCACGGCGTTCCACGTCGATGATGCGGTCCTTCAGCCGCTTATTGTCGGCGGTGAGCGTTTCCAACTGCTGTTCGAGCGCGGTGATGCGTTCCTGCTGCTCTGCGATGATGCGCTGTTTCTTGCCGAACATGTTAAACCTCCAGACGATCCTGCTGCACCGTTACGGGTACGGGGTAGTCCAAATGCCGGTATGCATCCGGCAAAACGATCCTGCCGCGCGTGGTGCGGGCAATGAAGCCGAGCTTCAGAAGATACGGTTCATAGACGTCCTCGACCGTGCCGGCATCCTCGCCGGTGTAGGCGGCAATGGTATCGAGCCCCACGGGACCGCCGCGGAACGTTTCGATCATGGCGGTGAGCATCTTGCGGTCGACCGCGTCCAGACCGAGCTCGTCGATCTTCAGCATGGCGAGCGCGTTCTGCGCAGTTTCGAGGTCGATCACGCCGCTTCCGCGCACCTGCGAATAGTCGCGCACACGGCGAAGAAGCCGGTTTGCGATACGCGGCGTTCCGCGTGAGCGGGACGCAATTTCCAGCGCGCCTTCCTCGTCGATGTCGATGTGCAGAATGTCCGCGCTGCGCGTGACGATTTCCTTTAAGCTTTCGGGCGTATACAGTTCCAGCTGTTCCTTGATGCCGAAACGGTCGCGCAGCGGGGAGGAGAGCATGCCGAGCCGCGTGGTTGCGCCGATCAGCGTGAACCGAGGCAGATCGAGACGGATGCTCCGCGCGCCGGGACCTTTGCCGATAATGATATCGAGCGCGAAATCCTCCATCGCGGGGTACAGGACCTCCTCGACGTTCGGATTCAGCCGGTGGATCTCGTCGATAAAGAGCACGTCGCCCGGGCTGAGGTTTGTTAAAAGTGCGGCAAGATCGCCCGCATGCGTGATGGCGGGACCGCTCGTCACGCGCAGACTGACGCCCATCTCATTTGCAATAATGCCTGCGAGCGTCGTTTTGCCGAGACCCGGAGGTCCGTACAGAAGCGCATGATCCAGCGACTCGCCGCGGGACTTTGCCGCTTCGATATAGATCTGCATATGCTCCTTCACGCTTTCCTGACCGATGTACTCGGACAAAAAATGCGGGCGGATGCTGTATTCGTTTTTGGTGTCCTCCTCCTGAAGGGAAGAAGAAATCAGTCGATCGTCCTGCATGTTTTACCCCTTTGCCATGCTTTTCAGCGCTTTGGTGATCAGTTCTTCCACCGTGTCCGCTTCCTTGATCTTCGCAACCGCACGCGACGCGGTCAGCCCGTCGTATCCGAGCGACGTGAGCGCCGCGACCGCTTCGCTCTGCAGGGAGGGAAGCGACGGCTTTGCATCGGCCGCCCTCACCGGAATCGCGCCCGGCGTTTCCTGCCGGATCGCTTCCTGCAGTTCGAGGATCACGCGCTGCGCGGTCTTTCTGCCCATGCCGACGACACGGTCGAACGCCGCGGGATTGTCGGTCACGATCGCCGCACGCACATCCGACGGCGTCATGGTCGAAAGCACCGAGATCGCCAGCTTCGGTCCGACGCGCGAAACGTTCAGAAGCCGCCGGAACATATCGCGTTCCTCGGTATCGGCAAATCCGTACAGCGCCTGCACGCCCTCCGCAAGATGCAGATGCGTATAGAGCTTGGCGGGTTTCCCGACGATCAGCGTTTTCAGCGTCATCGTGCTGCAGAACAGTTCGTATCCGACGCCCGCCGCCTCGACGACGGCGCGGTCCGCGCCCGATTCCTCAACGATTCCTTTGATATATGCGTACATGGTGTTCTCCTATTTGATCCGGTATTCTTCCTGCGCGGGTCCCGCGTGAAACGCCAGACACAACGCCGCCGCCAGCGCGTCCGCCGCGTCGTCCGGTTTCGGCTCGGTCTTGAGCCCGAGCAGCACGCGGATCATCTGCTGGACCTGCTTTTTGTCGGCGTGACCGTTGCCGCAGACGGACTGCTTGATCTCCATCGGCGTAAACTCATACATGGGAATGCCGCACTGCTGCACGCCGAGGATCGAAACGCCGCGTCCCGATCCCACGGAGATCGCGGTCGTGATGTTGTGGTAAAAGAACAGCTCCTCAAACGCCGCCATATCGGGATGATACAGTTCGCAAAGCTGCCGTGTGCCGAGATACAGCTTTTCGAGCCGCTCCGGAAACGGAAGCGACTTGTCCGTTTCCACTACGCCGAAATCGACCGGCACGAGCGACTGACCGTTTTTTTCAACGACGCCGTAGCCCATGATCGCATAGCCCGGGTCGATCCCCAAAATCCGCAAAGCCGTTCCTCCTCATAAATTTTCATTTTATTATATCATATAGGTCCTCCCGATGCAAGAAATCCGCGAAAAAAAGAACGCGCATTTCCGACGCTCCGGAAACGCCCGCCGCGCAAGATTTCTGTTGCAGGCAACGTCGGATTATGATACACTTTTATATTAAGATGAAGGAATCACGATCGGAGGTAAGCCAAATGAAAGGAAGGGAAAAAGGAGGGGCAAAGCGCCTTCTGCATCTTCTGTGGATCATTCCGCTTTTGATCGTTCTGCTGTTCGGAACGCTGATGTACCTCGTTCCGGCATTGGAGAACGTCGACCGAACACCCGTCGAAGGCGCCGCGGACTGGATGAAGGGACTTCCCGACGACATGCCGCTTTCCGACGTCGTACTGCCCGGTACGCATGACGCCGCAACGAAAAACGTGCAGCTTGCGTTCATCACCAGATGTCAGGCGCTTACGATCGCCGAACAGCTCGACGCGGGCTTCCGCTATCTCGACATTCGTCTTGCGGCGAGCGGAGAAAAGCTCAAGCTGATGCACGGATTCACCGCCTGCCTGAAATCCGGCTGGCCGTGGGCGTCGACGCTGTTTTATGACGACGTTCTTTCCGACAGCTATGCATTTTTGAAGGCACATCCGACGGAGGCGATCGTCTTTGCCGTCAAGCATGAATACGGCAGCGAAACGCCGGAGCAGTTCGAGGCGCTGCTTTCCGCATACATCGCGCAGGATCCCGATATGTGGCTTTTGACCGATTCGATCCCGACCGTCGGCGAAGCGCGCGGGAAGATCGTTCTTGTCCGGCACTATGAGGATAAGAATCAGCCGGTTCCGACGGTCGGACTTCCGTGTTACTGGCAGACGCAGAACGGGCACAACGACGTGTCGCTGAACGCCGCAACGCACAAAAACGGCGGCTACACGCTGATCATTCAGGATCGTTACGAATACGATCCCGCCGATAAACTGAATGCGTTTCGGAGCGGCGTCGCCGCGGGACAGACGGGGGAGACGTTCCTGACGATCAACTTCCTCTCCACCAAGGGCACGGCGGCATTCGGACATCCCTACGGGCTTGCGAAGAAGCTGAATCCCGCGCTGCTCGGTTCAAACGACGCACTGAAGGGCTGGATCGTCACGGACTTCGGCTCGGCAAAGCTTGCGCAGCGGATCTATCAAACAAATTTCGCCGGATAAGAAAGAGGAATGCGTATGAAAAAAGCTCTGAAAATCATCGGGATCATCCTGCTGGTCCTTGTGCTTCTGTTTGCCGCCTATGTCGCTTATGTGCTCATCCGTTACCATCGCATCGGCAGTCAGCCGATCGCGCCGGAAGGGACTGCAAACGGCACGATCGAGACCGGAACGGAGTACAAGATCATTTCCTATAATATCGGTTTCGGCGCGTATGAATCCGATTTCGGCTTCTTTATGGACGGCGGCGACCGCGCATGGGCATGGTCGAAGGAACGTCTCGATAAGAACCTGAAGGAGATCGGCACGGTCCTGCAGGCGCAGGATGCGGATATCCTCCTGATTCAGGAGATCGACATCGGTTCAACGCGAAGCTACTACTTTGAGGAGCGCCCGTATATGGTCAATGCGCTTCCCGAGATGTCGTATACGTTTGCACAGAACTACGACTCGCCGTTCCTTGCCTATCCGGTCACGCAGCCGTTCGGCAAAGCACGGTCGGGACTTATGACTTTTTCCGCGGCGCCGATCGCATCCGCGGAGCGCGTGGAGCTGCCGATCGAGGAGGGATTCACCAAGTTTTTGGACCTTGACCGCTGCTACTGCAAAAACCGGATCCCGCTGCCGTCCGGCGCGGAGCTGATCGTTTACAACATGCACCTTTCGGCGTACACGTCCGACGGTACGATCGCCTATGAGCAGCTGGAGATTCTGCTGAACGATATGCAGTCCGAATACGAAAAGGGCAATTACTGCGTCGCGGGCGGCGATTTCAACAAGGACCTGCTCGGCGATTCCTCAAAATACTTCGGCAAATCCGACATTGAGTATACTTGGGCGCAGCCGATCCCGGACAGCATGTTCGAGGGACGGAACATCACGCTGATCGCGCCGATCGATGAAAAAAAGCCGGTTCCGAGCTCCCGCAACGCCGACGGTCCGTATCATGCGGGACAGTACACGCTGACCATCGACGGCTTTATGGTCACCGACAACGTCGAGGTTGTCTATGCAAACGTCGTCGATACCGGATTTGCGTATTCCGATCACAATCCGGTCGAGATGCATTTCGTTTTGAAATAAGGAGGGCCCCATGAGCAAGCTGTTCATTTATTATACGCTGTCCGGCAACGGCGACTTCGCCGCGGAATGCCTGAAGGACAATGGCTTTGCAATCCGCAAGGTCGAAACGGCGAAAAAACCGCCGAAATCGTTTTTCTTTCAAATCCTGCAGGGCGGATTCAACGCGGGACGCAGGTATTGCGAACCGCTGAAGCCGTACGATACGGACGTTTCCGCCTTTGACGAGGTCGTGGTCGGCTCGCCGGTCTGGAACGGGCGCCTGTCCTGTCCGGTCAATACCGTTCTTCGCGACGTCGATTTCGCCGGCAGGAAGGTTACGTTCGTGCTGTATTCCGGCAGCGGCGAAGCAAAGAAGGCGGAGGAGCAGATCAAAAAACGCCTCCCGGACGCGGCGATCCTGCACGTGAAGGAGCCGAAAAAGAATCCCGACGCCGCGCGCGCGATCCTTTCGCAACTGTGATCGAATCCGTCGTCTGCAAAACCGAATATCCGATCCTGCTTGTGCACGGCGCGGGCTTCCGCGATCTCAAAACGCCGGTCTACTGGGGGCGGATTCCGAACGTTCTGCGCTCGCACGGCGCGACGGTCTTTTTCGGCGAACAGGACTGCTGGGCGAGCACGGAGACGAATGCGCACGCGCTCTGCGAACGCATCGACGCGGTACTGAAGGAGACCGGCGCGAAGAAGGTGAACATCATCGCGCATTCAAAGGGCGGTCTCGAGGCGCGCATGGCGGCGTCCTCGCTGAACTGTGCCGACCGGATCGCAAGCATCACCACGATCGGTACGCCGCACCGCGGATCCAAGACATTCAGCATCTTTCTCCGTGCGCCGCGTGTGTTCTTTTCGATCGCCGCGTTCGCGGTCAACAACTGGATCCGGCTGATCGGCGACCGCGAGCCGGACTTCCGCCGCGTATGCGAGGAGTTTGCCGTTTCGCATATGGAACGGTTCAACGCCGAGAACCCGGATGCGCCCGGCGTGTTTTATCAGAGCGTGGCAGGCGTTATGCGCCGTCCGTTTTCGGATATCAACCTTTCCACGGCGTGCTTCGTGCTGAACCGCATCGAGGGACCGAACGACGGACTCGTCTCCGCGGAATCGGCAAGATGGGGCGAGCGCTGCATTGAGATTCGCGGCAATACGCGCCGCGGCATTTCGCATCTGGATGAGATTGACTTCCGCCGTTCCGCGTTTTCCCAAAAGACGGGGAAGGACGTGCGCGACATCACGGACTTCTACGTCGAGATTGTCCACGATCTCAAAAACCGAGGATTCTGATTGCGTATAAAAAAAGACCCGCGATATTCGCGGGTCTTTGCAGTCATGAGACTATTTTGCGGTGACCTTGCCGTTGGTGACCTTGACGTATTCGGCGAACATATAGCCCTTCTTTCCGTCGCTGGTCTTGACATAATACCATTTCTTGCCGTCCTTGCCCTTCTCGGACCAGTAGATGGTAAGCTGCTCGCCGTTGGAGTATTCCTTGATGCACTCGGAGTTTTCATCTGCGCTCTTTCTGAGTGCGATCTTGGATGCGACGACCTTGCCGGTAGCGTTGCTGCTGGAAGCGGCTGCGGTCGGAGCGGAGCCCTTGCTGATGTAGTCCTTCTTGATGTAGCCGTACTTGTCGCCGCACTTCAGGAACCACCAGCCCTCCTGCTCAACATAGAGCGTAACGGCGGTGTTCTTCGGAATCTTCTCCTTTACGAGCTTCGCGTTCTTGTTCGGCTCTTTGCGCATATTGACCTTATCCGCATTGATATAGCCCTTCTGCGAGTGGTTCTTCATCGTGGTGGTCGGCGAAGTGTAATACTTGGTCGTTGCCGCCGGAGAAGCGCTCGTGCCTGCGGTGGACGATCCGGAGCCGGGGGTGGTGATCACGATGGCGCCGGGACCGCTCGTTTCACCGGAAGCGGGCGTCGCTTCACCGGTGATGGGTGATGCGTCCGGATCGGTCGTATTCTCGGGTTCCGTGCTCGTATCGGGAGTGACCGCGGCGGGCGTTTCGCTCGGTTCGACGGATTCGACCGGTTCAAGACTCTCGACCGGCTCTGCGCTGGTGACGGGATTGATGCGGGTGTCATTCTTCTTGCAGCGAGAGACGCCGACGATCGTCAGAATGATGATCGCGATCAACAGAACGCCGATCGCCGACAGAAACAGTATACCGGCAGGAGTGGGTTTGAATTTCAGTTTCTTTGCCATATGTATTCCCCTTCCATAATATAGTACTCCTAATGTGTACCCTTATCATACACGATTTAAATGAAAAAGGAAAGTATGCAAACTTAATTTTTTGCAAAGTTTTTGCGGATTTTTCGTGAAGAAAGCTCTTTAATCGTCAAAACAAGAGAAAAATATAGAAAAAGATGTTGAAAAAATCTATGGAAATTGCGGGAAGTGTATGCTATAATATTCGATGGTCAATAATCTCATCTTTTAAGGAGGATGTATGACGAACAAAATCACCGAAATCCCGTTCAGGGGTACGCCCGAACAGGAAGCCAAACTGAAAGAAGTTATTGCACAGTACAAGGGTCACAGCGATGCAATGATGCCTGTGCTGCAGAAGGCACAGGAGATCTACGGCTATCTGCCGATCGAGGTGCAGACGATGGTCGCCGAAGGACTCGGCGTTTCGCTGGAGCAGGTTTACGGCGTTTCCACGTTCTATTCCTGGTTCACGCTGGAGCCGAAGGGCGAGCATCTGATCCGCGTCTGCCTCGGTACCGCCTGCTATGTCAAGGGTTCCGCGGACATTCTTGCGGAGCTTGAGCGTCAGCTCGGCATCAAGGCGGGTCATACCACGAACGACGGCAAGTTTACGCTCGAAGCAACGCGCTGCCTCGGCTGCTGCGGTCTCGCTCCGGTTATGACGATCGACGACGAAGTTTTCGGCAGAATGGTTCCCGCCGACGTCAAGGGCATTTTGGACAAATTCCGCGCATAATCGAAAGGAAACGAGTATGACTATCCGGGAGATCGCCGAACGAATCGACGCCGTTGTATATGCCGAACCCGATCAGATCGACGAAGACCTGACCGGCGCATTCGGCAGCGACATGATGAGCGACGTTCTTGCATTTGCGGAAAACCGCGACGTTCTGCTGACGGGACTTTTGAACCCGCAGATCGTCCGCACCGCGCACATGCTGGATATGCGCTGCATCATCATTGTTCGCGGAAAGACGGCGACGGAGGAGATCAAGCGTCTCGCCGCCGAAAACCGGATCGCTCTTTTGGAAACAAAGCTGACGATGTATGAGGCCAGCGGGAAATTGTATGAAGGCGGGCTCGGAAGATGACGGAAGACAGCAACGCGCTCCATTTCCATTACGATGTGGACGGAAACAACTTCACGTCCGCAGGCGAGGCATCCGTACAGGTCAAGCGGATGCTGCGGCAGATGGGATATCATCCCGATCTGATTCGCAGGATTTCCGTTGCGATGTACGAGGGCGAAATCAACATGGTCATCCATGCAAAGGGCGGCGACGCAGACGTTTACGTCACGCCGGACTGCATCACGGTGATCCTGAAGGACGTCGGCCCCGGCATCAAGGATGTCGAGCAGGCGATGCAGGAAGGGTTTTCCACCGCTCCGGACAACATCCGTTCGCTCGGCTTCGGCGCCGGCATGGGTCTGCCGAACATGAAGCGATACTCGGATGAGCTCAAGATCGATTCCGTCGTCGGCGTCGGCACAACGATCGAGATGAAATTCAGATCCGCTTAAGGAGGAAACATGATCGTTTACAAGCATTCTGTCTCGTTAGATGCGTCCAGGTGCAAGGGGTGTACTACCTGCTTGCGCCGCTGCCCCACGCAGGCGATCCGCATCCGCGACGGAAAAGCTTGTATCAATTCGAGTCTCTGCATCGACTGCGGCGAGTGCATCCGCCATTGCCCGTACAAGGCAAAGCGGGCGAATTTCGACGAATGGGATTCTCTCGACCGGAGCAAGTACCTGATCGCGCTTCCCGCGCCTTCGCTGCTCGGTCAGTTCGCGAATCTCGACGATTCGGACTATCTGCTGCAGGGACTGAAGAATCTCGGATTCAACGATGTGTTCGAGGTTGCCAAGGCGGCGGAGCTGGTCACGGACTATACCCGTACGTATATGCAGCGCATGGGCATGTCGCATGCGCCGTTTATCAGCACGGCGTGTCCGGTCGTCGTTCGTCTCATCTCGCTCCGGTTCCCGTCTCTGCGCAGCAAGATGGTTCCGATTTCACCGCCGATTGAGGTCGCGGGGAAGCTTGCAAAGGAACGTGCGCTCAAAGAGCATCCCGAGCTGAAGCCCGATGACGTCAAGACGGTGTTCATCTCTCCGTGCCCCGCCAAGGTCAGCTGGGTCAAGAACACGCCCGCAGAGAAGGAATGCTATGTGGACTACGTCGTCTCCATGAGCGACATCTACTTCCGCGTTCTTTCGAAAATGGACCGTTCGAAGGTTCCGGAGATCACGTCGGAAACCGGCATGATCGGCATGAGCTGGTCGTCCTCCGGCGGCGAAGCAAGCGCGCTGATGAACGACCACTACCTCGCGGCGGACGGCATCGAGAACATCATCCGCGTGCTCGACGATATCGAGATGGGGCATTTCCCGGACCTGAAATTCGTCGAGATGAACGCCTGCCCCGGCGGCTGCGTCGGCGGCGTCATGGCGGTCGAGAATCCGTATATCGCGCGTGTGCGCATCCGTGCGCTGCAGCGGTATATGCCGGTTTCGCAGAACCACGTCATTCTCGGAGAGGACGAACCGATCCCGAGCGACGTGATGACTGTGGAGCCCGGCGAGTACAGTACGGCGGAAATTCTCGGCGCGGACCGGATGCAATCCTTCCGTATGATGGCGGAGATCGAACGCATCACGAAAATGCTGCCCGGCATGGACTGCGGCTCCTGCGGAGCGCCGACCTGCCGTGCGCACGCGGAGGACGTCGTGCGGGGCGAATCCAAGCTTGACGACTGCGTCATCCGCATGCGTGAGCTTCTGCGTGAACTGGAAGGCGACGACGGAAAGTGAGAAAGCCATGACGGTAAGCGAACTGATCGAAAAAACCGGATACGAACCTTTGCTCCTGTCCGACGGCGATCGTGAGATCACCGGCGGCTATGCGGGCGATCTTCTGAGCTGGGTCATGGGACGCGCCGAAAGCGGCGACTGCTGGGTCACGATCATGTCGAACGTGAACGTGGCGGCGGTCGGGCAGCTGACGGACTGCGCCTGCATCGTGTTCTCCGAGGGCGTTCGTCCGGATGAAGCTGCAATCAACGCGGCGAAGCTGCACGGATTGAACCTGCTGCTCTCCGAACGGTCCACATTTGAGATCTGCACCGAAGTCGGCGCACTGCTCAAATGAGGACGGCTGCGTACGATCTGCATCTGCATTCGTGCCTGTCTCCCTGCGGAGACATGGACATGACGCCCTGCAACATCGCGGGGATGGCGCATCTCGTCGGACTCGGCATCGTTGCGCTGACCGACCACAACTCGGTCGACAACTGTCCGGCATTCTTCGCGGCATGCAAAGAATACGGCATTGTGCCGATCGCGGGCATGGAACTGACGACGGCGGAGGATATTCATCTGCTGTGCATCTTTGAAACGCTTGACGAGGCGCTTGCCTTCGGCGCGGCGGTGAAGGAGCACCGGATGAAGATCAAAAACCGCGTTGAGGTCTTCGGCGAACAGCCGATCCTGAACGAGCGGGACGAAAAGATCGGAGAGGATCCGTACTTTCTCCCCGCTGCAACGGATCTGGATCTTTCGTCTGCCGCCGACCTGGTCGCATCGTTTCACGGGGTCTGCTGGCCGGCGCACATCGACCGCGACGCAAACGGGCTTCTGGCGGTGCTCGGCGCATTTCCGCCGGAACCTGCGTTTCCGATTGCGGAGCTTCGCGATCGCGAAAACGCCGGACTCGCCGAAGGGAGAACGATCGTCGTCTGCTCGGACGCGCATCGCCTTTGGGAAATCGGCGATGCGGGCGGCACGATGACGCTCGACACCGACGAGACCGATCCGAACGCAGTGCGGCACGCGCTGTTTTCAAAGCTTCGGGAGGGAAAGCTGTGAAGGAACTCAGCTTAAACATACTCGATATTGCGCAAAACTCGATCCGTGCGGAAGCGACGCTGATCGAGATCCTGCTGGACGAAACGGAAACTTCGCTGAAGCTGACGATCAAAGACAACGGCTACGGAATGTCCGAGGATTTTCTGAAAACCGTGGTCGACCCGTTTTCCACCACGCGCACCACGCGCAAGGTGGGCATGGGGATCCCGCTTCTGAAGCTTGCCGCAGAGCAGACGGGGGGAGCGCTTACGATCCGGTCCACGGAGCGTGCGGTCGATCCCGAACACTGCGGAACGGAGATCTCCGCGACGTTCGACAAGACGCACCTGGATTTTACGCCGCTCGGCGACGTGGTCTCCACGATCACGCTGCTGATTCGCGGAAGCGCGAAAACGGATTTTCTTTTCCGGCACACGATGCCGGACCGAACGGTCGAACTCGACACGCGCGAGGTCCGACAGGTTTTAGGGGACGACGTTCCGCTGGACGAGTACGAAGTCCTCGCTTGGATCCGGGATATGCTGACGGAGCAATACGCTTCGGAGGCTTGAAGATATTCTGAAAAATCTACTAATGAAAGGATCAATCACATGAAAACATTGGAAGAACTTGCACAAATTCGTGAAAGAATGAAAAACAAGGTCGCTCTTCGGGAAGGCACCGGTGAAATCCGTGTTGTCGTCGGCATGGCGACCTGCGGTATCGCGGCAGGCGCGCGCCCCGTTCTGAACGCCTTTGTGGAACAGGTTGCGGAGCAGAACCTCGGCGACCGCGTGACCGTCACGCAGACCGGCTGCATCGGCATGTGCCGCTTTGAGCCGATCGTTGAGGTGTTTGAGGGTGATAAGGAACGCGTGACCTACGTCAAGGTCAAGCCCGAAATGGTTCCCGAGATCATTAAAGAGCATCTGATCGGCGGCAAGCCCGTCACAAAATACACCATCGGTGCGGTGGAAGCATAACGGAGGAAAGACAGAATGATTCGTACGCATGTTTTGATTTGCGGCGGTACGGGTTGTACCTCTTCCGGCAGCGTCAAGATCGCGGAAGCGCTGGAAGAACAGATCGCATTGAACGGCCTTGCAGATGAAATCAAGGTCGTACGCACTGGCTGCTTCGGCCTTTGCGCACTCGGTCCGGTTATGATCGTGTATCCTGAAGGCACGTTCTACAGCCGCGTGAAGCTCGAGGACGTTCCCGAGATCGTTTCGGAACACCTCCTCAAGGGCCGTGTCGTCGACCGTCTCGTGTATCGGGAGACCGAGGGACTGCAGGAAACGGGCTTCTACAAGACGCAGATGCGTGTTGCGCTTCGCAACTGCGGCGTCATCAACCCGGAACAGATCGACGAGTACATCGCGATGGACGGTTATTCCGCTCTCGGCAAGGTGCTCACCGAAATGACCCCGGAAGAAGTCATCCAGGTCATGAAGGATTCCGGCCTTCGCGGCAGAGGCGGCGCGGGCTTCCCGACCGGCATGAAGTGGGACTTCGCGGCAAGAAATAAGGTTCCGCAGAAGTACGTCGTGTGCAACGCGGACGAAGGCGACCCCGGCGCGTTCATGGACCGTTCCGTCCTCGAAGGCGACCCGCATGCGGTCCTCGAAGCAATGGCGATCGCGGGCTATGCGATCGGCGCAAACAAGGGCTTCATCTACGTCCGTGCAGAGTACCCGATCGCGGTCAAGCGTCTTGAAATCGCAATCGGTCAGGCACGTGAATACAACCTGCTCGGCAAGGATATCTTCGGCACCGGATTCGATTTCGACATCGAAGTCCGTCTCGGCGCAGGCGCGTTCGTTTGCGGCGAAGAGACCGCGCTTCTGACCTCCATCGAGGGCAACCGCGGCGAGCCGAGAAACAAGCCCCCGTTCCCGGCGAACAAGGGTCTGTTCGGTCAGCCGACGATCATCAACAACGTCGAAACGCTCGCCAACATCCCGCAGATCATTCTGAAGGGCGCCGATTGGTTCGCATCCATGGGTACCGAACGCAGCAAGGGCACCAAGGTCTTTGCGCTCGGCGGCAAGATCGTCAACACCGGTCTTGTTGAGATCCCGATGGGCACCACGCTCCGCGAGATCATCTACGACATCGGCGGCGGCATTCCGAACGGCAAGAAGTTCAAAGCGGTCCAGACCGGCGGTCCGTCCGGCGGCTGCATCCCGGCGCAGTACCTCGATCTGCCGATCGACTATGACAACCTGATCAAGATCGGCGCGATGATGGGCTCCGGCGGTATGATCGTCATGGACGAAACGACCTGTATGGTCGACGTCGCGCGCTTCTTCCTCGACTTCACGGTCGACGAGAGCTGCGGCAAGTGCACGCCGTGCCGTATCGGTACGAGACGTCTTCTCGAAATGCTTGACAAGATCACGGCGGGCAACGGCACGCTCGAGGATCTCGACAAGATGGAAGAGCTCTGCAACTACATCAAGGCGAACGCAATGTGCGCACTCGGTCAGACGGCCCCGAACCCGGTTCTGTCCACGCTGAAGTATTTCCGCGACGAGTACGAGGCGCACGTCGTCGAAAAGCGCTGCCCGGCGGGCGTCTGCAAGAACCTCATGCATTATGAGATTCAGCCCGACAAGTGCCGCGGCTGCACGCTCTGCGCGCGCAAGTGCCCCGCAGGTGCAATCACGGGCAAGGTCAAGGAACCGCACGTCATCGATCAGTCGAAGTGCATCAAGTGCGGCGCCTGCATGGAAGGCTGTAAGTTCTCGGCCATCATCAAGAAATAAGGAGGACGACCATGGATACAGTTCATATGAAAATCAACGGAATGGAGATCGAAGTTCCCGCAAATTCCACGATTCTGGAAGCGGCGGAGCTTGCCGGCATCCGTATTCCGACTCTTTGCTACATGAAGCAGATCAACGCGATCGGCGCATGCCGTATGTGCGTTGTCGAAGTCAAGGGCGCGCGCAGTAACCCCGTCGCCTGCCTGATGCAGGTTGCGGAGGGCATGGAAGTGCAGACGAATACGCCCGCGCTTCGCGCATCCCGCAAGATGACCCTCGAGCTGATGCTTTCGAACCACCGCATGGACTGCCTGAGCTGCGTGAGAAGCGGCAACTGCGAACTGCAGGCGCTCTCCCAGGAATACGGCTGCGATGCGCATAAGTTCGACGGCGCACCCACCGAGCCGGACATCGACGATTCCGCGATCCATCTCATTCGCGACAACTCCAAGTGCATCCTTTGCCGCCGCTGCGTAGCGGTCTGCAAATACAACCAGCACTGCAACGTCATCGGCGCGAACGAGCGCGGCTTCAAGACCCACATCGCGAGCGCGTTCGACCTGCCGCTGGCGACCACGTCCTGCGTCAACTGCGGTCAGTGCATCAGCGTCTGCCCGACCGGCGCGCTTACCGAGCGTGACGACACCGACAAGGTGTGGAAGGCGCTCTCCGATCCCGAACTGCATGTGGTCGTCGGTCCCGCACCGTCCGTCCGTGCACAGCTCGGCGAGGAATTCGGCATGCCGATCGGCACGAACGTCGAAGGCAAGATGATCGCTGCGCTCCGCCGTCTCGGCTTCGACAAGGTGTTCGACGTCGACAACGCGGCTGACGTCACGATCATGGAAGAGGGCACCGAGCTGATCGGTCGTCTCACAAAGGGCGGCAAGCTCCCGCTGATCACGAGCTGCAGCCCCGGCTGGATCAAGTTCTGCGAGCACTACTATCCGGAGTTCATTCCGAACCTCAGCACCTGCAAATCGCCGCAGGGCATGTTCGGCGCACTCGTCAAGTCCTACTATGCCGAAAAGATGGGCATCGACCCGAAGAAGATCTTTGTCGTTTCCATCATGCCCTGCACCGCGAAGAAGTTCGAGGTACAGCGTCCCGAGCTCGGCAAGGACGGCAGACCGGACGTCGACGTATCGCTCACCACGCGTGAACTTGCCCGCATGATCCGTCGTGCAGGCATCAAGTTCGAGGATCTTCCCGAAGAGGTCTGCGATCCGATGCTGGGCGTTGCGTCCGGCGCAGGTCACATCTTCGGCGCGACCGGCGGCGTTATGGAAGCTGCTCTGCGTACCGCATACGAAGTCGTCACCGGCAAGACACTGGAGAAGGTCGAGTTCCACGCGGTCCGCGGCACCGAAGCGATCAAGGAAGCGGAATACGACCTGAACGGCGTCAAGGTCCGCGTCGCGGTCACCAGCGGTCTCGAAAATGCGTCGAAGCTCCTTGACATGATCAAGAGCGGCGAGAAGCAGTATGAGTTCGTCGAAGTCATGGCGTGCCCCGGCGGCTGCGTCAACGGCGGCGGTCAGCCGATTCAGCCCGGTTCGGTCCGCAACTTCGTGGATCTCCGCGCAAAGCGCGCGGCGGCGCTCTACGGCGAGGACGACAATATGCCGCTCCGCAAGAGCCACGAGAACCCCGAAGTTCAGGCGCTCTATCGCGACTATCTCGGCGAGCCGAACAGCCACAAGGCGCACGAGCTTCTGCACACGCATTACACCGAGCGCGGTCTCTACAAGTAATCCACCGAACATCGATCCCCCGGGACAACCCCGGGGGATTTTCTTTCGCAATAAAAAGCGATTTTTCTTCACGGAAAAAAAGGATTTTTTGGAGTTTTGTCGTATATAATTATAGAATACTTTTGCGGAGGCGGATATGGAGCACGGATCGGTCCGGAAAATGCGGGAAGAATGGGAGAAAAACATGCTTTCTCCGTACGCGACGCTTTCGGTCAATACGCGCGGACGCGAGGTTTATATGGAGCCGTGTCCCGTGCGCACCGAGTTCGTCCGCGACCGCGACCGCATCCTGCACAGCAAGTCCTTTCGCAGGTTGAAGCATAAAACGCAGGTTTTTCTGGCGCCGCAGGGCGACCATTACCGCACCCGGCTCACGCACACACTGGAGGTCACGCAAATCGCGCGCACGATCGCGCGGGCGCTGCGTTTGAATGAGGACCTTGCCGAAGCGATCGCCATGGGGCACGACCTCGGGCACACGCCGTTCGGGCACGCGGGCGAGGAGGTCCTGAACGAGCTTCTGCCCGGCGGGTTCAAGCACAACGAGCAGAGCTTGCGCGTCGTCGAAAAGCTCGAGTATGACGGCAAGGGGCTGAACCTGACATGGGAGGTGCGCGACGGCATCGTGAACCACACCAGCAGCGGACATCCCGCGACGGTCGAGGGCAAGGTCGTTTCGCTTGCCGACCGCATCGCCTATATCAATCACGACATCGACGATGCGATGCGCGCGGGCGTATTGACCGAGGACGATCTTCCGCAATCCTGTATCGCGCTGTTCGGACCGACGCATTCCAAGCGCATCAACAGTCTGATCATCAACGTGATCGAAAACAGTATGGACAGTCCGGAGATCCGGTTTTCGCCGGATTACGCCGAGGAGTTCAAAGTGCTCCGCAAGTTCATGTTCGAGCGCGTCTATCTGAACCCGGTCGCAAAGGGCGAGGAGGGCAAGGCAAAGGGCGTTGTCCGTGCGCTGTACGAATACTATTTCGAACATCCGGACTATCTGGACGCCGAATACCGGAAAACGCTTGAAATCGAGGGCAAAGAACGTGCGGTGGCGGACTTTATCGCCGGCATGAGCGACACCTATGCGATTTCGACCTACGAGCGTTTGTTCGTTCCCAAAAGCTGGAGTTAAGTTTTTTCAAATCACGGAGAAAGGAGGCGCGCGATGGCATTTCCGAGCGCATGGCTCGACGAGCTTTTACACAAAAACGATATCGTTTCCGTCGTTTCGGAATACGTGGAGCTGAAGCCGAAAGGCAGAAAGCTCTGGGCGTGCTGCCCGCTGCACGGTGAGAAAACGCCGTCGTTCTCCGTTTCTCCGGACAAGCAGCTGTTCTACTGCTTCGGCTGTCATGCCGGCGGCACAGTGATCCAGTTCGTCATGGACATGGAACGTCTGACGTTCTACGAGGCGGTGCAGCAGCTCGCGAACCGCGTCGGCATGGAACTGCCGAACGAGATCAACGACCGTGAAATGCAGCGTCAGCGCGCGTATAAGAAGCGCATCATCGAAGCGAACACCGAAGCGGCGCGGTACTATTCGCGGTGTTTTCTGAACCCCGCAACCGGCAAGGATGCGCAGGCGTATGCCGCAAAACGCGGACTGAACGCCGAGATCGTCACAAGGTTCGGCATCGGCTACGCGCCGGACACATGGGATTCGCTGCTGAAGCTCCTGAAGAGCAAGGGCTATTCCGAAAAGGAACTGGTCGATGCGGGACTGCTCGTGCACAACACCGAGCGCAACACGGTTTACGACGCGTTCCGCGGACGGCTGATCTTCCCGATCCTCGGCGTCAACGGGCAGGTCCTCGGTTTCGGCGCGCGCGTGATGGGCGACGAAAAACCGAAATACATCAATACGGGCGACACGCCGGTCTACAACAAGCGCAACAACCTGTACGGGCTGTATCTGCATAAGAACGAAAAACTCGACGATCTCATTATGGTCGAGGGGTACATGGACGTGATTGGGCTCTACAAGGCGGGCGTGAAAAACGCCGTCGCGAGTCTGGGCACGGCGCTGACGCAGCAGCAGGCGCGGCTTTTGAAGCGATACGTGGAAAAGGTTTTCATCGCCTACGACGGCGACGCGGCGGGGCAGAACGCCATGGTCCGCGGGCTTGACATTCTGAAAGCCGAAGGGCTTGAGGTGCGCGTCATCACGTTCCCGGACGATCTCGATCCGGACGAATACGTGCAGATCTACGGTAAAGAGGGCTTCGACCGGCTGAAAGAAAACGCGCTGTCGCTGAACGCGTTCAAGCTCGAAACGATGGCGAAAGGCTACGATCTGAACGACGAGAACGGTCGCGAGCGTTACGCAAAGGCGGCGTGCGCATTCGTCGCGGGGCTGCAGCCGATCGAGCAGGAGCGCTATTACCGCCTGATCGCAAAAAAAACCGGCTATCCTCTGGAAGCGCTGGAAGCGCAGGGCGTGCGCAGCGGCGGATTGCAGATCGGCGAACCGAAAACGCAGATCCGCGGCGGCTTCCGCAGACGGATCGACACGAACGAGGACCCGCGGGACGTCATTGAGCGCACGCTGATCCTTGCCTGCCTGCACGATTCCGCGGCGCTGAAATACGCGGCGAACGAGCACGCGGACGCGCTGATCAAAAACGACACGTACCGCGCGATGTTCCGGACGATGTGCGAGCAGGGGAACGCGTTTTCGCCGGCGAAGTACATAGGCGAGCTGCCGGAAAAGGAAGCGGAGACCGCCTCGTCAGTGCTGAAAGAGGAAGACGCGATGGAGAACGCGTCCGAAACGGCGGCGGACTGCATTCGCCGCATGAAGCGCGAGAATGAGTCGGACGAGATTGCGGGATTGCAGGCAAAGCTCAACAAACCGGATCTGACGGCGGAGGAACGAAACGCCGTATTGAAAGAAATCACCGAACGCATACGGGCAAATAAATAAGGAGACGGGACATGGAAGAAACAAAAACCTCGAAGAAGGCAAAGAAGACGATCCCTGACGAAGTCAAGGAAGAACAGACTGCGGTCGAAGCGGAAGACAAGCCGGCAAAGACGGCAAAGCGTGCCGCAAAGTCGAAAAAGACCGAGCCGAAACCGGAAGCAGCGGTTGAACCCGCGGCGGAGGAACCCGCGGCTGAGGTTGCGGAGCCCGCGCCGGAAAAGCCGAAGAAGGCGGCAAAGAGCCGGAAAAAGGCGGAGCCGAAGCCGGAAGAACAGCCGACGGAAACGCCGGTCGAGCCGGAAACGCCCGCGCCCGAACCGGAGATCGCCGATCCGGAGCCGGAAGCGCCTGCGCCCGAACCGGAGCAGCAGAAGCCGGTCAAAGCCAAAAAGAAGGCGGAACCCGCCGATGAACCCGAACAGGAAGAGGAGTCCGACGAGGACGAGCTTGAACCGAAGCCCGTAAATGCCGAACAGCGCATCCGCGAGCTTTTGGAAAGCGGCAAGCAGAAGGGCATGCTGACCTTTAACGAGGTCATGGACACGCTGAACGAACTCGGCGTCGACGCGGACCAGATGGACAAGCTCTACGGCGAACTCGAAGAGCTCAACATCGATATCGTCGAGGAAGTCGAGGTTCCCGAGGACATCGACGAGGAGATCGCCGAGATCGAGACGATGCTTGCGCCTACCGAAGGCATCAACATCGACGACCCGGTCCGCATGTACCTGAAAGAGATCGGCAAGGTCCAGCTTTTGAACGCGCAGCAGGAGATCGACATTGCAAAGCGCATGGCGGAGGGCGACCTTGAAGCGAAGCATCAGCTTGCCGAAGCGAACCTCCGACTGGTCGTTTCCATCGCGAAGCGTTATGTCGGACGCGGCATGCTGTTCCTCGACCTCATTCAGGAGGGCAACCTCGGTCTCATCAAGGCGGTTGAAAAGTTCGACTACCGCAAGGGATATAAATTCTCGACCTACGCAACATGGTGGATTCGCCAGGCGATCACGCGTGCGATCGCGGATCAGGCGCGCACAATCCGCATTCCCGTGCATATGGTGGAAACGATCAACAAGCTCATCCGCGTGAACCGTCAGCTCGTCCAGGAGCTCGGCCGTGATCCGCGTCCGGACGAGATCGCGCGTGAAATGGGCATCTCCGAGGACAAGGTCCGAGAGATCCTGAAGATCGCGCAGGAGCCGGTCTCGCTTGAAACGCCGATCGGTGAAGAGTTCGCACCTCGGCGACTTCATTCCCGACGACGACGCGCCCGCGCCTGCGGACGCCGTTGCGGTGGCGCTTCTCAAAGAGCAGCTCGTGGAAGTTCTGAATACGCTGACCCCGCGTGAAGCGAAGGTCCTGCGCCTCAGATACGGTCTCGACGACGGAAAGGCAAGAACGCTCGAGGAGGTCGGCAAGGAGTTCAACGTCACGCGTGAGCGTATCCGTCAGATCGAAGCGAAAGCGCTCCGCAAGCTTCGCCATCCGTCCAGAAGCAAGAAACTCAAGGACTTTTTGGAATAATTCCCGTGTGATGCGCCCGATCAGGGCGCGGAGGAACCTATGAAGAAAGAACAAAACATCATTCTCACCGGCGACCGTCCGACCGGCAGACTGCATCTCGGTCACTATGTCGGTTCATTGAAGCGCCGCGTGGAGCTGCAGAACTCCGGCAAGTTCGACGCGATCAACATCCTGATTGCGGACGATCAGGCGCTTACCGACAATGCGGACAATCCCGCGAAGATTCGCGACAACATCATTCAGGTCGCGCTGGACTATCTTTCGGTCGGCATCGACCCGAATAAGTCCACGATCTGCATCCAGTCCGCGCTGCCCGCGCTGCATGCGCTGACGTTCTACTATATGAACCTCGTCACAACGGCGCGGCTTTCCAGAAACCCCACCGTCAAGGCGGAGATTCAAATGCGCGGCTTTGCCGACGAGGGGCTTCCCGCGGGCTTTTTCAGCTATCCGGTGTCGCAGGCGGCGGACATCACCGCGTTCAACGCGACCGTCGTGCCGGTCGGCGAGGATCAGCTTCCGATGATCGAGCAGACGCGCGAGATCGTCGAAAAGTTCAACCGCATCTACGGCGAAACGCTCGTTTACCCGAAGGCGATGATCCCCGAAAACGAGACGCAGCGGCGTTTGCCCGGCGTCGACGGCAAGGCGAAGATGTCGAAATCCCTCGGCAACTGCATCTATCTGTCCGACGACGCGAAGACCGTCAAAAAGCAGATCAACGGCAAGATGTTCACCGATCCGATGCATCTTCGCATCGAGGATCCCGGTCACATCGAGGGCAACGTCGTGTTCACCTATCTCGACGCGTTCTCTACCGACGCGCACTTCGCGGAGTTTCTGCCGGAGTACGCGAACCTCGACGAGATGAAGGCGCACTATATGCGCGGGGGACTCGGCGACGGCACGTGCAAGAAATTCCTGATCAACGTGCTCGAAGAGGAGCTTGCGCCGATCCGTGCGGAGCGCGCAAAGTGGGAAGCGGACATCGGCGCCGTCTACGACGTGCTTTCGGAAGGTACGAAAAAGGCGGTGGAGGTCACCAACGAAACGCTTGCCCGCGTCCGCGCGGCGATGCGTATCAACTACTTCGACGATCGGGCGATCGTGAAGGAATGGGAAGCGCTTTTAAAAGCTGCGAAGCAATAATGAGAACGATTCTTTTGATCGGCGCGGGCGGCGGCATGGGTCGTGCCTGCGCCGCGCTTTTTCTGAAAAACGGCGACACGGTGATCGGGCTCGACCGCCCCGGCGCACAGATGCCGGAGGGCGCTGTTCCGCTGTATGCGGACGTGACCGATCCGGACGCGGTGAATGCGGCGTTTGCTTCCGTAAAGGAGCAGATTCGCTCGATCGACGCGATCGTTTATGCCGCGGGGATCTACGACGCCGATTCGCTCGTCGAGATCGACGAGGAGCGGATGCGCCGCATCTTCGAGGTCAACGTGTTCGGCGCGTACCGCACGATCAAAACGTTTCTGCCGCTGATGCAGAAGGGCGGTCGGATCGTGCTTGTAACCAGCGAGCTTGCGGACCTTGATCCGCTGCCGTTTACAGGGCTTTACGGGATCACAAAGGGCACGCTGGACCGATACGCCTTCTCGCTTGCGATGGAGCTGCAGCTTCTCGACATTCGCGTGTCCGTGCTTTGCCCCGGCGCGGTAGAGACGCCGCTTTTGGGCGGATCGGTGCGCAGCATCGAATCGTTTACGGCGCATACCGCGCATTATCCGGACGTCGCCGCGGCATTTTTGCGCGTAACGAACGCGGTCGAAGCAAAGGCGGTCCCACCGGAGCGCGTGGCGCAGAAGGTGCAAAAGATCCTTTCCGCGCGCAATCCGCGGTTTGCGTATTCGCTGAACCGCAATCCGCTCCTGAAACTGTACGGCATCCTGCCGAAGCGGTTGAAGCTCTTTGCGATCCGAACGATTCTGA
>CADAZC010000003.1 GCA_902792295.1 uncultured Eubacteriales bacterium | reverse complement strand
GGACCGGAGATATGTCGGCAAAACGATCGCGGAGGCGGCGGAACAGTCGGAACCGTGGCGGTTCTGCGCCGAGCTTTTGTCCCGCAATCATTGCGCGGTGACAATGATCGACCGGCTGACCTCGGAGGACGATATCGCAGCGATCTATCGGGCGCCGTTTTCCTACGTGATTTCGGACGCGACCTATCCGGAAACCGGTTTGCCGCATCCGCGCGTGTACGGAACCTGCGTGCACGTGCTTGAACGGTTTGTAAAGGAACGCGGATCGCTTTCCCTTTCGCAGGCGGTCCGAAAGATGACGCGCATGCCCGCCGACCGGTACGGGCTTACGAAAAAGGGGCGCGTCGAGCCCGGCGCCGACGCCGATCTTTTGATCTTTGATCCGGAACGCGTGCACGAACGCGCAACGTATGCGGACCCAGAGAAAACCTGCGAGGGGATCGAAACGGTGCTGGTCGGCGGCGGGATCGCCGTACAAAACGGCGTCTGCACAGGGAAACGAAACGGAACGGTATTGGAACGGAGGAGCTTATGAAACGCGAAAACCAGAAATGCAAGATCCTGATCATCCGCGACCTTTTGCTGGAAACGGACGAGCAGCATCCGCTGACGGTGCAGGACCTGATTGAAAAACTGCGCGAGAGGGGGATCGAAGCGGAGCGCAAGAGCGTGACGGACGATCTTCTGACGCTTTCGGATTACGGCATGGACATCGAATCGGTCGCGGTCGGCAAGCGCAAGGGCTATTATCTTGCGTCGCGCACGTTCGAACCCGCCGAGCTCAAGATGCTGGTCGACAGCGTGCAGGCGGCAAAGTTCCTGTCCCCGAAGAAGACGATGCGGCTGATCAAAAAGCTTGCGACGCTTTCGAGCCGCGGCGAAGCGGCGCTTCTGAAGCGCCAGCTCTATCTTTCCGATCGCGGCAAGACGGAGAACGAATCCATCTTCTACAACATCGACGCCATTCACGGCGCGATCGCCGAGGACCGCGAGATCACGTTCGTCTACTGGCAGTACGATCTCGGCAAAAAGCGCGTCCCGCGCAAAAACGGCGCGCGCTACCGCGTCAGTCCGTTCGCGCTCGTCTGGGACGACGAGTTCTATTATCTGATCGCCTACGACGCCGCGGACGAGCGGATCAAGCACTACCGCGTCGACAAGATGAACCGCATTACGATCGGCGAAACGGAGCGGCAGGGGAAGGACGTTTTTTCGAAGATCGACATGTCCGCATACACGAGCCGCAACTTCTCCATGTTCGCGGGCGAGGAAGCGGACGTCGTGCTTGACTGCGACGAGAGCGTGATCGGCGTCATCGTCGACCGCTTCGGCACCGACGTGTCCGTGCATCCGAACGAGGCGGGCTTTACCGCGTTTGTGCGCGTGGCGGTTTCGGAGCAGTTCTTCGGCTGGATCGCCGCGCTCGGCGGCGCCGTCCGCATCCGTTCGCCGAAGCCCGTCCGCGACGGCTTTATCGCGCATCTCGACCGCGTCCGTTCCGCGCACGAATAAAGAAGAACCAGGTCTCTTTCATCGGCTCTCCGTAAATGGGTCATGAAATACTGCTTGCCATTTATTCGAATTTGTACTATGATATTAATGAAAAGGATTAAAAACCGAAAGGCTGAATGAATACATGAAGGATATCGATGAGGATATTCTGAAAGAATTAGAGGAACAGGAAGCGAAGAAGCCGCCTCACAAACCGAATATCCCGATTATTTGCATTTTTTTGATTCTTGCTTCGGCAGTTTTGCCGCTGTTGATTCTTTATTCCAACAATGCCGGGATTCGACCTCTGGAATTTCTGCTGCCGACGGCTGTTGTATTGGTTGCTGCAGTCGTGGTGTTCGGCATTCTTTGGCTTATTTTGAGGAAACCGGTGTTCGCTGCGCTATGCGCCTCCGTTACCGTACTGATGGCGATGAATTTCCATCTGTTCCGCAGCGGCGCAAAGCTGCTGTTCGAGGGAAAAGTCGCGGCAGGGGTCGCGTTCATTGCCTGGCTCCTGGTACTCGGCACGCTGATTTTTGTACTCATCCGTATCCGGAAAATGGTCATCCTGCCGCAGATCGCGGAAATTGTCTGCATTGCGATGGCGGTGCTGATTGTATTCAATACGGTTCGGGTTGTTCCGCGCATCGTCAAACAGGCAGAGTTGGACCGTTATCCGAGTCAGTCGCCCGAGAGTGCTCCGGCCATGATCTCAGAAAACGAGATGAAGATGCATACCGTTGAGCAGAATGGACGAAATTTCTATTGGATTATTCTGGATGAGTATGCGGACGCGTATACGATGGAGACCTATTTCCACCAGGACAGCAATTCATTTCTTTCGTACCTGAAGGAAAAGGGCTTTTCCGTTTCCGAAAACAGCTACAGCAATTCCAACAACAGTACCCTATGCGCGATTGACGTCGCTACGCTCAGTTATTACAGCAGCGAGGCAGCGATTCGCAGAGAGAACGGAGAGAAGGACCCGACGAAAGACGGAAGCAGTCTGAGACGGACCGGCGAACTGTATACGGCACTGCACAATCTCGGATATCAGGTTTATCAGGTTTCCTCCCATCCGGATCATTATCCGGTTGTTCAATCTCTTCTGCCGCAATCGTTCATGGAGCGGCTGATGGTTTCGACAACGGTTGACGGATTGAGTGTGTTGGATCTTGCCAAGCGGATGTCGGTGTTTTCGGTTTTTCCGGAGCTTTTCTCCGACGAGGATGGGGATGAAGATACTGTTTCCGCCCAGCTGTTCAATGCGTCGTTCCGCACGCGCATTTTAAGTGTATTCGAGTATTACGACGATTCCTCGAACCTCTGTTTCAAGGAAAAGACAGCGCTGTTCACCTATATTCTCTGTCCCCATACGCCGTTTGTCTTTGATGCGGACGGAAACAACGTTTCCTCCAAATATCGAAGGGACTGGACGGACCCGTCGCATTATGCTGCGCAGCATCATTATATGACCGTTCGGACGCAGCAAATGGTAGAGAGCATTCTCAAAGTCGATCCGGATGCGGTAATCCTGATTCAATCGGACCACGGTGTTCGCGGAGGATATTTCATCAACGATGGACTGGAGGTTGCGCTTTCGGACCAATGCCGTATTTTTAACGCGTTGTATTTCGGCGGCGAAGCAGTCGATATTGAGGGGCTTTCCGCGGTCAATACGATGCGAACGGTTTTAACGCGGCTCGGGCTTTCATATCCCGTACTTGATGATGCGGACATTCATCCGTATTATTATGAAAAACAGCTGGAATTAGAGAGCGAATCCGAATGATTGGATCGAGATGAACGATTCCGGGTTTTTTTTGAAAGGAGAAGCATTATGAAGCTGTTTACCATCGGACCCGTACAAATGCATCCGGAAACACTTGAAGTGCGCAAAATGGCAATTCCGTATTTCCGCACAAAGGAGTTTTCCGATTTCACCTTTGAAATGGACCGAAAGTTCAAACAGGTGATCGGAACGGCGCAGGAGTCGCAGGCGGTATATTTGACCGCGTCCGGAACTGCGGCAATGGAGGCGGCGGTCATTAACTGCTTTGATCGGACAGATAACGTACTCGTCATTGTCGGAGGTTCGTTCGGAAAGCGGTTTTCTGCCATCTGCTCAATCCACGATATTCCGCACACGGATATTGAGGTTCCTTTCGGCAAAGCATTGACAGAAGAAGACCTGCTTCCCTATGATGGGAAAGGATATACGGGTCTTTTGGTCAACCTTGACGAATCCTCTACCGGTCAACTCTACGATGTGCATATGTTGCATCGCTTCTGCGCGCGTAATGGGATTCTCTTTGTTGTGGATGCGATCACTTCGTTCCTCTGCGATCCGTATCGCATGGATGAATTCGGTGTAGATGTGACGATCGCAAGCTCACAGAAGGGGTTGGCGCTTTCGCCGGGTTTGGCAATTATCACGCTGAATGAGCGGGCGGTTCGCCGTACGATGGAGAAGGATCCGAAGTGCATGTACTTCGACTTCAAGGATTATTACAAGAACATGGAGCGCGGACAGATGCCGTTTACGCCTGCGATCGGCATTTTTATGGAGTTGGACGATATGCTTTCGCATATTCTCTCGATCGGGCTGGACAGGCATCTTGCGCATATTGCAGACAATGCGACGTACTTCCGTACCCGTATCGGCGAATTCGAGGGGTATCTTCCCGGCTATCCGCTGTCCAATGCCATTACGCCGGTTATGTTCCATGATCCGATCTGCACGGAATTGTTCCACGCACTTCGCAAGAGAGGGTTGGTCGTCAATCCTACGGGCGGCGAGCGTGCAAACACGATGATCCGCGTCGCGCATGTCGGCGATCTTGAACGGGAAGATTATGACGAGCTTATAAAAGCGATTTGCGAGGAACGTGCTTCACTTCTGAATAACGGGTTCCGGAAGGAAAAGGAGTAGGCGATGCTCAAAATCTGCGACAATCGGGATATTAAGCGGTTGCTTGATTATATCGGAGATCAATATCACAGAGCTATTTATCTCTATATTGATCTGAAACGGTATGGATGCGAGTCTCCGGACGTGCATGTATACTGCACGGAAAATGAATCGGGCCAGCTGAACGGCGTTTTTCTGCAATACTATGACTGCATTCATTGCTTTAGCAGAGACAACGATTTTGTTCCGGAAGAACTGGATGAACTGGTCAATAAGGTGTCGCCGAATACGTTGTTCTTTTCGAGCGATATGTTTGAACATTGGAAATCGCGCATGACGGATCTTTTTGAGATTCATCATGTTGAAATGTTCCGAGTTTCGCACTATGACGAGAAGCCGCCGATTCCGCTGGAAGCCGCTGGCGAAGCGGATATCGACGAGATTGTCGATTTGCTGATGACCGATGAGGAATACAAAAAGGTTTATCAGCGCGATTCATTGATTGCGCAGATGAAGGAACGTTTGAGGCAGGGCTTCTCCAGAGACTATGTTCTGAGAGAGAACGGTCGGATTGTTTTTCATGCAGGAACAGTTGCAGAGGAGCGGCCTCTTGCGATCTGCGGCATGGCAATCCTGGAAGAATCCCTTCGCGGAAGGGGACTCGGCAAACGATTGTTCGGCTCGGCTTACAATCTGATTGTTGAGGATGGATTGATCTGTTACAGCAACAACATAAATGAGCGCGCTCGCCGGCTGCATCTGTCGCTCGGCTATCAAATTGAGGCGCACCTGATAAAACTGACAAGAATAAAGGAGAAGTAAAATGAAGGCAATTTTAATGGCTGCAGGAATTGGAAGCCGACTGGCTGTGAATCCGACGAAACCGAAGTGCCTGTGGGAACTCGGCGGAGAACCGCTGATCGTAAAAACTGTACGGATGCTGACAGAAAACGGGTTCGACGTGCATCTTGTCGTCGGCTTTAAGCATGAGATGATCGAAGAAGCATTGAAGGATTATCCTGTTACGTTCCATTATAATCCTTTCTTCCGCGTAACCAACAGCATCGGTTCGCTGTGGTTTGCGAGGGAAGCGCTGACGGGAGAAGAAGACACGATCCTCGGGAACGCGGATGTGTACTGGGAGAAACCGTTGATGGACCAGATGCTGGCATCCGAATATCAGGCGCTGATGCTGGGAGATGTCGAACGCGTCGAATCCGGCGATTACTTTTTCCTGACCGATGAAAACAATTGTATTATCGATTACGGGAAGCAGCTCCCCTTGGAACGCCGTACTTGCGAGTATGTCGGATTGTGCCGACTGAAGAAGGAGTTTATTCCGGGATTCCGCGATCGCATGGATGATCTGATTTCCGAAGAACAGTACAATCTCTGGTGGGAAAACGTGTTGTACGAGAATTGCAGGGAATACCCTGTTCACGTACTGGACGTCAATGGCGCCTTCTGGGGTGAGATCGATTATATGCAGGACTACAACCGCATCAAAGATTATGTGGACAGCAAGCAGCAGTAACCGTTAATAAGGAAGGACTATGGATTTCATCAACACAATAATCGGCACGCCGCTGGGCTGGATTTTTCGCTTCTGCATAAACCTCGTCGGTTCCTACGGATTTGCCATACTGCTGTTTACGTTCATTACCAAAGTTATTCTGATGCCCCTGAGTCTTTGGGTGCAGAAGAATTCCATCAAGATGATTCGTATCAAACCGCAGCTGAACGAGATCGAGGCGCAATATGCAACGGACAAAGACCGTGTCAGCGATCTGACTCTGGAATTGTATCGCAGAGAAAAATACAGACCGGCTGCCGGCGTGATTCCGATGTTGATCCAGATCCCGCTTATTCTGGGCTTAATTCAGGTTATTTATCATCCGATGCAGCATGTATTGCGGCTGCAGCCGGAGCTAATCAATGCGTTTGTTGAGCAGGCGAAGACAATCTTGAATACGCCGGAACTTGGTTCCGGCGCGCAGATCACGGCGATGGATCTCATCAAGAATCCCGTGTATACGCCGTTGTTTGAACAGATCTCAATCAGCGGAGTCGATGTGGCGGACGCGATCCGGAAGATCAATGCTCTGGACTTCCGGTTCCTTGGTTGGGACCTTGCGAAAACGCCGAAGCTGTTTGCGTTCGACTGGCTTTCCTGTATCCCGTGGTTTTCCGGACTCAGCGCATTTTTACTGTCGGTCATTCAGAATAAGATTAACGTTCTGCAGCGCGAAGCATCATTCTTCGGGCGTTGGGGAATGGCAATCTTTCTGACGTTGTTCTCACTGTATTTTGCGTCGCTGGTTCCCGCCGGCGTCGGTCTCTACTGGATCTTCGGCAATCTGTTTGCGATCCTGGTTCTGTTCGTGGTAAACTTGATTTACCCACCCAAGAAATACATTGATTACGAAGCGTTGGAGGAGAGCAAGCGGCATCTGGCGGAAAGTAAGCGGCTGCTGAACAAATCAAAGCCCACCAAGGAAGACAAGGCACGGGCAAAGGCGGATTACAAGCGGTTCACCGACAGCACCGAGCCGAAGCAGCTTGTGTTCTATTCGGAAAGCAGCGGTTTTTATAAGTATTTCCGCCGCATTATCGATGTGCTGCTGAAAACGTCGGACATCAAGATTCACTATATCACCAGCGACCCGAAGGATGCGGTGTTCCAAAAGAACGAGCCGAACCTGATTCCGTATTATATCGACAACAACCGGCTGATTACATTGTTTATGCTGGTCGATGCAGACATGATGCTGATGACCATGCCGGACCTGCAGACATTCCACCTCAAACGCTCCTATGTGCGCAAGGATATGGAATATGTCTATCTGTTCCATGGAATTATGACAAGTCTGTCGACGCTGCGGGACCACGCCCTTGATGCATATGACACGCTCTTCTTCGGCGAGTCGCATCAGCGAAGCGATTTCGAAGCGTATGCCAAACGTGTCGGTCTGCCGGAGCGTACACTGGTGGATGTCGGATACGGCGTCATTGAGGACATGCATGAGCAGGTTCTTGCTCTTCGTGCAAAAGAACAGCCGCACACAAAACGGCGAATCTTGATCGCACCGTCGTGGCAGACGGACAATATTTTGGAATACTGCCTTGAAACTGTCCTGAAAGCGCTCTGCGACGGAACCAATGAAATCATCATTCGGCCGCATCCGCAGTATATCCGCAGATTCGGCGCCAAGCTGGAAGAAATCAAAGAAAAGGTTTCTGCCTATCTCGGGGAGGACTGCCGCTTTGAAATGGACTTCAGTTCCAATGAAACAGTCTATACGGCAGATATTATGATGACAGATTGGTCGGGTATCGCATACGAGTACGCGTTTGCAACGGAGCGTCCTGTGCTGTTCATCCACACGCCGATGAAGGTCGTTGGCAAAGAAACGGTGGAAAATGAGGAAGATCGCCCGGATATCATGCTGCGCAATGTTGTCGGTGTGGATCTGATGCCGGATACGCTGGAAGAGACCCTGAAGCCGGCAGTAGAGCGCTTTACCGCGGAAGCGGAACAATGGCGCGCCTGTATTGTCGAAACACGCGAACGATACATCTATAACTTCGGACACAGCGGCGAAGTCGGCGCGGCATATATTCTGAAGCGCCTTGAAGAATATGCAGCCGAACGTCAGCGGAAGGAAGACGAGATCAGCGTGTAATACAAAAAATGATCTGTAAGGAGAACAGGGCAGAGGATGCTGCCCTGTTTTCATATATCGCTTTCTTTGAAAATGCGGCATGAAGATGTACTTGCATCTCTTGACGAAGTGTGATAAAATACATTTCTAAGTGTAAAAAGGAGAAGTATACATGAAAAACATGAAGCGTTTTATCGGGATTATCTATTTTCTTTTCTTCGGAACTCTTCTGACACTGCGCTCCGCAAGCGCCTATATCGATCCGGCAACAACGTCGTACATCATTCAGATTGTAGCGGGCGTATTCATCGCAGCGGGCGCGACGGTCGCTATCTTTTGGCGTAAGATTACCTTCTGGTTCAAGAAGAAAAAGGCACTGAGAGCAAAGAAGCAGAAAGAAAAAGAAAACAAGTAATGTGGTTTCTGCAATTTGACATAATAGAAATGTCGAATTGCTTTTTCACGGATGAATGGATGCGATAAGCGCCGTTCAAAAAGGAGATTGTTTATGTCAAATCAAAACCGCACGGCAAACGAACGGTATCATGCCGAATCGAAGGAAATCAAACACCCGGCGAAGAAGGGAAAGTGTCTCGCACTTGAGATCGTTCTTTCCGTTCTGACGATCCTGGCGATCAACTTCCTTCCGGTCCTGCATCTGTTTGTCAGCAACGCGGAAGAGATGGAGTTAAGTGAACTGATCGGACCGGATTTCTTCTGGCTCATCGGCATCGGGCTTGCGGTGTTTGTGATTCTGCGCCTGATCGTTCGGAAACGTCCGTACTTTGCGGGCTGCGTCGCAGCCGTCGTTTCCTTCTTCTTGGTGAATTTCAGCTTGATGACATCGCTGTTAAAGAGCTTTATTCCGAACTATCTCGCCGCGAGTATCATTGCGTTGGCCGTTGTGCTGCTATTGGTCGCAGGAAGCGTTTTTTTGTTCCTGCGCCTGTGTAAAAAAGGGACTGCCGGTCGCAGCATTCTAACGGTTCTGTGCATCGTTTTTGTCGGGTTGCTGCTCTTCAATGTCGTAACCTATCTGATCAAGATGAACACGGTCCCGAAAGAAGAGAATGTGGACCTGCCCGAGATTGCAGGACTTTCGGACGACTGGAACGTCGATTCCGAGCCATCCGATTCGGAGGATGAGGTCGTGATCGCAGTACAGCCGAGTGACGGCAATCCGGTTTCCGCCGCAACCTTTGCGCCCGAAACGCCTAACCCAGACGTTACGGCTGCGACGGTTATTGAGACAGCGGCACCGGTCGAAACTGCAACGCCCGGTCCCACCGAAGTACCGGTCGAAAAGACGAAGGAGCCGAACATTTATCTGCTCGTTTTTGATGAATACAGCTCTCTCGGCGCAATGGAGAAGTACTATTCCTACAACGCCGAGCCGTTCCGTAAGTTCATGCGTACGGCGCACATCAACTGGTCGGAGCATTCGTACTCGATGACCAGGGAAACCAAGTACTGCATGACCGACCTCAACATGATGGACTACGTGTCCTATCGCAAGAGCGCGAGTACGTTGAAAAGCTACCGTCGGAACAGTACGATTAAAAAAGTCTTCGGCGACAAGCTTGGATACAACCTGTATCAGTTCTCCACATCGCCTACATGGTTTGTGACGGTTCCGAATCTTCGCGACAGCAAAACCATGAAGAAGTTCCAGAAAACGACCATTAACGGTGTAGAATCCGATCAGCTGATCCGTCAACAGTCCATCTTCGGTGCATTTGACGATTTGATCGGCGCGCTGACGCCGCAGGAGAAGATCGGCGGAAACAGCGAATCGCTGAAGAAGTATGGATTCTACTCGTCCGACGAGATTCGCGCGAGCAAGGCGTACAAGAACTACGAGTACAACGATGTTGCGAAGGCAATTCTGTCCACGCTGGACTTCTGGGAGACGGACACCAACTTCCAAAGCTCTGAAAAGCGGATGCTCCTTTCCTACCTGAAAACGCCGCATGTACCGTTTATCTTCGACGAATACGGACAGGTCCGTTCGATGGGGGTCCGCATGAACTGGACGAATCCGAAATACTACTACGAACAGTACATTTTCATCACGAAGCATCTCGAAGTGATATTCAAGACAATCATCACCAACGATCCGGAGAGCATCATCATCGTTATGTCGGATCACGGCGTGCGTTCGCACGATCAGGGATTTGTCAATATCACGGCAAAGGATGACTGCTGGATTTTCCTGGCGCTCTATTATCAGGGCGACACGGTGGACATCGAAGGGATGTCTCCGATCAATCTGATGCGTCTGATTTCGACGAAACTCGGCGTGAAGATGGATCCGGTGCAGGACTACGTCACCGTCGACAGCAGGGACGATTTGAAGGACGTGGATTTCTCGCGCAGGTAAGCACCGATATATTTCGATAAAAAAGAACCGTTCCGGAAGGAACGGTTCTTTTTCGGATGAAACTTATTCTGCGGCAGCGGGACTAACGGCAAGGTCGTCCAGCTTTTTGCCGAGCTCGGCAAATGCGTCCGGGTCGGCAACGCGCAAAAGCTCGATCTCCGCGACTGCGCGGACCGCCTTCTTGCCCTCGGCGTCCAGCCGCGAATACCGCTCCAAAAGCGCGCGGTTCTCACCGTCCAGAAAGACGGGGCTGTCTCCCGCAACAAGCTTGATATCCAGAACATCACAGATCTTCATAATCGTTTCAAACGACGTGCCGCCGATGCCCTTCTGAAGGGCCGTTACGATCGTCGACTGCGGCACACCGATATACATCGAAAACTGACGCACGCTGCGAAACTGGCGTTTGATTTCCTTCTTGATCAATTTCGTTAATTCATCCATTTCACACACCTCCGCTTCGCTTATCTTACCACACGAAGAAAAAAACTGTCAATATACAATATATTTTATAATTGTTCTATTATAAAAGCACGCGGTTTCCGGCGGTTTCGCCGAGCGGTTTTCATAATGTATAAACAATCGGCATGCCTTCCCAAAAGAATCGTCTTGACGCGGAGGGGGATACTCCGATATACTGTATCGGTACCTGTATGAGTCGGAAAAACGCCGTTTTTTCCGTCTGAACCTCGCGACAGACCGAACTCAACCATCGGTTGCTGGCTTTTTGCAGATCCGATAGATATACTGAAGAACATGAAAAAGATATTTCCGTTTCTGAAACCGTATAAAAACCAACTGATTCTGACCGGCGCGCTGTGCCTTCTGTTCACGCTCGGCGGGGCGTTTCTGCCGTACCTGATGAGCAGGATCGTCGACGACGGCATCGCGGTGGGCGACATGGGTGTGATCCTGAAGCTCGGCGGACTGATGCTCGGGCTCGCGGTCGTGTCGATGCTCGGTGCGATCTGGATGGGTGCGGTCAACGCAAAGGTCTCCGCGGGCTTTTCGCACGATCTCACACGCAGCATTTTCGACAAAGCGTCGGCGCTCGATTTCGAGAACTTTTCGAAGATCGGCACGTCGGGTCTTTTGACGCGCTCCACGCACGACGTTTCCACGATCTCCGGCGCATCCTCGATGTTTGTCAACGTCGTGGTGGTCGTTCCGATCCTGCTGGCGGGCGGCGTAGCGTTCGCGTTTTTAAGCGACCGTGTGCTGGCGCTGATCCTGCTTGCATCCATGCCGGTCGCGTTTCTGATCCTGTTTCCGATCGTACGGCACCTTGACCGGCTTTGGAAGCTCAGCGACGAGTATATCGATGTGCAGAACCGTCTGATGCGCGAGCGCCTTTCCGGCATCCGCGTGATCCGCGCGTTCGACAAGGAGGCGCACGAGCACGGACGCATCGCGCATGCGACGGAGGAGATGGCGAAGTACATCATTCGTGCAAACGTGCGCGCGGGCTACGTGAATCCGCTGTGCATGCTGGTGCTGAATCTTGCAACGGTTGTGATGCTGCTGGTCGGGGCGAACCGCCTGCAGAATCCCGAGCTGATGAATGCGGGGCTCACCGCGGGCGGGATCATCGCCACGGTGCAGTATGTCGCGCTGATTCTGAACGGTGTGATGATGCTCAGCTGGACGTTTGTGTTCCTGCCGCACCTGAAGGTCTGCGTGAACCGCGTGACCGAGGTGCTGGAGCTGCCGGACGAACCGGCGGAGGCGGGTGACGGCACGATCCTCGGCGGCGACCTGGTGCTCGAAGACGTCGGTTTCGCGTATCCGGGCAGCGAGCTCAAGACCGTTTCAAACGTCAATATCACGATCAAAGCGGGAGAGACCGCGGCGCTGATTGGCGGCACCGGCAGCGGCAAATCGACGATCTTAAAGCTGCTTCTGGATTTTTACGCGCCCACGGAGGGACGGATCTCGCTCGGCGGCAAGCCGTATGATGAGATCGGCCGCGGCGGCGTGCGTGAGAACATCTCCGCGGCGCTGCAGAAAGGCATGGTGTTTGAAGGAACGCTTCTCGATAACGTGCGCATGGGCAATCCGGACGCGGACGAGGACACGGTCAAAAATGTTCTGGACATCGCGCAGATGACAGAGTTTACCGAATCGCATGAGGAGGGACTCGAGTACCGCCTTGCGCAGTCCGGCGCGAACATTTCGGGTGGGCAGAAGCAGCGCATCAGCATTGCGCGCACGATCCTGAAGCCCGCGTCGGTCTATGTGTTCGACGACAGCTTTTCCGCGCTCGATTTCCTTACCGAGAGCAAGCTCCGGAAAGCGCTGAACCGCTATCTTGCGGGCAAAACGCAGATCATCATCACGCAGCGCGCGGCAACCGCCATGCGGTGCGACGTCATTTTCGTCATTGAGCAGGGCAGTATTGTCGGAACCGGCACGCATGCCGAGCTGTTGAAGACCTGCGAGGTCTACCGCGAGATCGTCCGTTCGCAGCTGGGAGGTGACGCCGTATGAAGAAGCAGAACACTTCCGGCAAAACCGTGCTGCGCATCTTAAAGGACACGAAGCCGATCGCGGGATGGCTCATGCTCGGCGCATTCATCAGTCTTGTTTCGGTCGCGCTGTCGCTCGCAACGCCGGAGATTTTGCGCGCGCTGTCCGACCGGCTGTATAACTACTGGGAACCGGCGCACCTCGGGCAGCCCGCGGTGCTTGACAAAGCGAAATTCGGGCTGGAATGCGTCCTGCTCGCCGCGGCGTATGCGGGAAGCTCGCTTGCGATGATCGGCGAAATGCTGATCATGAACAACGTCGTTTCCAAGCACTTTACCTGCGCGATCCGCATCCGCATGAGCGACAAGATCCGGCGGCTTCCCGTGCGCTATGTCGATCAGACGCCGAACGGCGAAATCATCTCGCACATGACCGACGACGTGTCCGTCATGGGAACGACGGTGCACAGCTTCCTGGAAACGCTGATCTCCGGCGTGCTGAAGCTGGTCGGCATCATCGTGCTGATCTTCCTGCTGAATCCGATCCTTGCCGCCGCAGTCGTCGTGTTTGTGCCGCTTTCGCTGATTCTTTCGGCGAAGATCGCGGGCGGAAGCGAAAAATACTTCGCCGCGCTGCGCAAGAAGAACGGCGAACAGTACGCGCTGACCGAGGAGACCTTCACGGGCTTCGATACGGTCAAGGCGTTCCACCTGGAGAAGCGTCAGCGCGAGCGGCATGCGGAGATCTGCGGCGACATGCGCACCGCGGCGCAGAAGGGCACGTTCCTTGCTTCGATCGTGCAGCCGATCGTGGCGCTGACCAACAACATTGCGTACATCGCGATCTGCATCATCGGCGGTATCTTTGCCGCAAACAACATGTTCGGCATGAGCGTCGGCACGATCGTCGCGTTCGTGCTCTACGCGCGTATGTTCGCGGGACCTTTGGAAAGCATCGCGCAGGGCTTTTCCATGCTGCAGCAGACGATCGCGTCCTCCGAGCGTGTCTATAAGATGCTCGACGAGGAGGAGATGACCGAGGCGACGGAGGAGACTGCGCCGGACGGCGTCGGAAACGTGCAGTTCGAAAGCGTCGATTTCTCCTACGATCCCAAACAGCCGCTGATCAAAGGTCTTACGATCAACGTCCGCGCAGGCGAGAAGGTTGCCATCGTCGGTCCGACCGGCGGCGGCAAGACGACGATCGTGAACCTTCTGATGCGCTTTTACGACGTCGACGGCGGACGCATCCTCGTCGACGGCAAGGACGTTTACCGGATGCCGCGCAGCGAACTCAGGAGCGTCTTTTCGATGGTGCTGCAGGACACCTGGCTGTTTTCCGGCACGATCTACGACAATATCGCCTACGGACGTCCGGACGCAACCGAGGAGGAGGTGCACGAGGCGGCGCGGCGCGCGCACATCGACCGCTTCATCCGCTCGCTGCCGGACGGCTACAATACCGTGATCAACGAGGAGACGACGAACATCTCCGGCGGGCAGAAGCAGCTTCTGACCATCGCGCGCGCATACCTTGCAAACCGTCCGATCCTGATTCTCGACGAGGCGACCAGCAACGTCGATACCCGTACCGAGATCCTGATCCAGAAAACGATGGACGACCTGATGAAGGATCGCACAAGCTTCGTCATCGCGCACCGCCTTTCGACGATCGTCGACGCCGACACGATTCTCGTCGTCAACCACGGCACGATCGTGGAGCAGGGCACACATAAGGAACTGCTCGAAAAGAACGGCTTTTACGCGGAGATCTACAATTCGCAGTACGAGCTGTTGAATTGAGACAGAAACAAAAAGGATCACGGGATTTCCGTGATCCTTTTTTCGTTGGGTTATCTCCGCAGCTCCCAGAACGCGACGGCGCTTGCGGCGGCGACGTTTAAGGAGTCCACGCCGTGCGCCATCGGGATTTTGACCGCGAAGTCGCAGGCGGCGATCGTCTCCTTCGAAAGTCCGTCGCCCTCCGTGCCGAGCACGACGGCGAGGCGGTCGATCGCTTTCAATTTCGGATCGTCCATTGCAAGCGAATCGTCGACCAGCGCCATCGCCGCGGTTCGGAATCCGTATCCGCGCAGCAGCCCGAGTCCGTTTTCCGGCAGGATTGTCCACGGCACCAGAAACACCGTGCCCATGGATACGCGCACCGCGCGGCGGTTCAGCGGGTCGCAGCACGTGGACGAAAACACCACCGCATCGATGTTCAGCGCGGCGGCGCTTCTGACGATCGCGCCGAGGTTCGAGGCGTCGACGATCCCGTCGAGCACGGCGACGCGCTTCGCACCCTTCAGAACCGCATCCAACGCGGGCAGCGGCTTTCTTCGCATGGCGGAAAGCACCCCGCGCGTCAGTTCATAGCCGGTCAGCTCCTTTAAAAGCGCGCGTTCGCCCGTGTAGACCGGCGCGTCGGGACAGCGCAAAAGCAGGTCCTTCGCGTCGCCTTCGATGTGCTTTTGTTCCATCAGGAAAGAAACGGGTTCATACCCCGCGTCCAGCGCAAGCCGGATCACCTTCGGACTTTCCGCGATAAAGATGCCCTTTTCGGGTTCCAGACGGTTTCGGATCTGCGCCTCGGTGAGCCGCGCGTATACGTCGAGCTCTTCCCGGTCGATCGAATCCAGCGTAACGATGTTTCCCATTGCTCAAAAAATGCCCCGCCGGTGTCGGCAGGGCGGTTCAAAAGGTGCTTATTTGCTCTCGAGGTAATCGTTGAGCGCCTTGCACAGCTCGTCCGCGTCGATGCCGTGGACGGCGCACGCTTCTTCGAGGTTCTCGAAGTGCGACATTGCGCAGCCGAGGCAATGCATGCCGGATGCGATCAGAATGCCCGCGAGGTTCTCGTCGATTTCGATGATTTTACGGATGTTCATGTCCTTCGTGATCATGGTTCGTACTCCTTTGCTTATTCGGTGGAATCAGTATATCAAGGTTTTTGCCGTTTTTCAACAGCGGATTGTGATTTTTCGGTGAAGCTTACGCTTTTTTCAGGATGCGGAAGCCGTTTGCCGGGATCGAGACCGAAAGCGAGCCGCGCGCCGTGAGCGCATCGCCGTTCTCGTCGACATACGTTCCGGCAAGCGCGAACGGCTCCGTCGCCGCCTCGCCTTCGTGAAACTGCGCGGGGAAGAGCACGGCTTTGACCGGCGCGTCGGCGGCGTTCACAATAAGAAGCAGCGTTTCCGCTTCGCTTTCGCGGATCACGCAAAGCGTCTGTTTTCCGATCGCCGCGATACGCGTCGTTCCGTTTCTGATCGCGTCGCTTTCGCGGTGCAGACGCATCAGCTTCCGCACGCGTTCGGTGAGATCGGCATCCTCGCGTCCCCACGGGAACATGCCGCGGTTCAACGGATCGGACATGCCGGTCATGCCGGCTTCGTCGCCGTAGTAGATGCACGGCACACCGGGCAGGACCGCCATCAGCGCGTAGCCGAGGAGCACTCGCTTTGTCGCCCGCGCAAGCGTCGCCTGATCCGGATGAATCGCAAGCTGTTCGGCGCGCGAGAGCGTTCGTGCGTCGGGAATACCGCACAGCGCGGTTCGGATACGCTCGGTGTCGTGCGAGCCCAGAAGGTTCAGGCACGCGTCCAGGAACGGCTTCGGATAGTCCTCCGTGAGCGCGTTCCACAGGTTCGCGTAGGTAAAGGCGTCGCTGCGCCCGTTCAGAAACTCCACGGTCGGCTCGCGGAAGCGGTAGTTCATCGGCGCATCGAGCTCGTCGCCGTTGACGTAGCCACGCCGTCCTTCCGGACCGAACTTGGTCGCGCAGTTGTCCCACACCTCGCCGATCAGAACCGCATCGGGATCGAGACCCTTGATCGAGCGGCGTACGCCGCGAATGAACGAATCCGGCAGCTCGTCCGCCACGTCGAGCCGCCAGCCGGACGCGCCCGCTTTCATCCACGTGCGCAGCACGCCGTTTTCGCCCTGGATGAATTCGGTATAGCTCGGTTCGGTCTCCTCCACGTCGGGCAGCGTTTCGAAGTTCCACCAGCATTCGTAGGTCTTCGGGTAATCATAGAACCGGTACCACGGATAATACGGCGAATCCTTGCTCTCGCAGGCGCCGTTGGTCTTGTACCGTCCGTAACGGTCGAAATAGATCGAGTCGTCGCCGGTGTGCGAGAACACGCCGTCCAGAACGATGCGGATGCCGTACTCCTTCGCCGCGGCGCAGAGCGCCGAAAAATCGTCGTTCGTGCCGAGCAGCGGGTCGATCGAACGGTAATCCGCCGTGTTGTACCGGTGGTTCGAGTGCGCGGCGAAGATCGGGTTCAGATAGATGCACGTCACGCCGAGCGAGGCAAGATACGGGAGCTTTGCCTGTATGCCGGGAAGATCGCCGCCGAAATAATCGTCGGGCGCATACGCTTTCGCCCCGCCGTGCGGCGTATAGTACGGCGGTTCAAAGGGATCGTCATGGACGAAGATCGGGCGTCCCGTCGCGCGGTAATCGCGCGCCGCGCGCAGGAACCGTTCGCGGTCAGAACAGAAGAAGCGGTCGGGGAAGATCTGATATACCACGGCGTGCCGGAACCATTCGGGCGTTTGAAATGCGCCGTCGTAAACGGTCAGTCCGTAGGTCTGCGGATGGTCCGCAAAGGTTGCCTCGCCGCTTTCCGCGCCGAAATACCGGCCGTTGATGCGGAACCCGTAGCCCATGCGGCAGGGCGAAAGAGGCGCCGTAAACGCCGCGCGGTACGCAGCGCCGTCCCAGCGCATCGGAAGCGTTTCCGGTCCGTTCGGCAGATACAGCAAAAGCTCGACGAGCGCGCTCGGCGCACCGTCGATGCGAAGCGAAACCGTTTCGCCGGTTTTGACGGCGCCGAACGGCTGTTTGTAATGCGGATCGCGGGAATGGTAATACCAGTTCATACACATCTATTATACGCTTTCCCGGCGCGCAATGCAACCCGAACTTTGTCGACAGGAATGCTTTGACGGACGCGCCGGATTGTGCTATACTGACCATATAGTCCGTTTATAAACGGCAATGTGCGGCATTCGGACGGGTTTTGTAAAAAACTTGCAAAATTCGCGCGTTCGCAACACTCGTGTTACATTTTGTCCGCATTTATATGGTAGACTTTTTCCATGAAAAGGAATCGGAGGATGGGAATATGATAAAGATCCTGATCGTGGACGACGAAGAACCGATCGCAAACCTGATCCGCATGAATCTGACGCGGCAGGGATATGTGTGCACCTGCGCGTACGACGGGCAGCAGGCAGCGGATCTGCTTGAGAAGAATCCGTTTGATCTCGTGCTTTTGGACATCATGCTGCCGAAGTTCGACGGCTATGATCTGCTTGCCTATATCCGCCCGATGGGCATCCCCGTGATTTTCCTGACGGCAAAGAGCGACGTAAACGACCGCGTGAAGGGGCTGAAGCTCGGCGCGGAGGACTATATCGTCAAGCCGTTCGAGATCGTGGAGCTTCTGGCGCGCATCGAAGTCGTGCTGCGCCGTTACAATAAGAGCCAGGGGCTCATTCAGTGCCTCGACATTCTGATCGACCTGGATGCGCGCGACGTTTTTCAGAACGGGAAGCGCGTCGATCTGACGCGCAAGGAATTCGATCTGCTCGTTCTGTTCGTGCAGAATCCCAACACGGCGCTGTTCCGCGAAACGCTGTTCGAGCGCGTGTGGGAAACGGACTACATCGGCGAAACGCGTACGCTGGACAGCCATGTGCAGCGTCTGCGCCGCAAACTCGGCTGGCAGGACCGCATCAAAACGGTCCATAAGATCGGCTATCGGCTGGATATTCCCGAAACATGAGATTTGCTCTGAAAATCTGCATATGTACCGTATTGATCGTAGCGCTGTTGTTCGGCGTGGCAGGACAGATCCTGATCGCGCAGAGCTTTGAAACAGCGCTTCGTTTTCGCGTGCACGCGGCGGTCGCGGATTATTCGGCGCTGGCGTCCGCCATGGAGGCGGAGCTGTACGGCATCAACCTCTATTACAGCACCGCGTCGCCCGACATGTACGAGGAGATCTTAAAACGCGCGGGCTCCAATCAGGGCGTGGAATCGCCCTGCGCGATCTACAACACCGACGCCGCGCTCATCACGGCGAGCACGAACGATTTTCCGGAAACGCTGCCGTTTACGGAACTGCGCGTAAGGCGGTTTGCATACCGCCTGATCCGCGAAGGCGACCGCACCGTCCTGGATACGGCGGGCTGCGTGTCGATCGGCGGGAAAAATTACT
Organism: uncultured Eubacteriales bacterium; assembly: GCA_902792295.1. Taxonomy (GTDB): domain Bacteria; phylum Bacillota; class Clostridia; order Christensenellales; family CAG-138; genus UBA3792. The sequence goes on along the minus strand of CADAZC010000003.1, from coordinate 18,203 downwards.
TCCTGTCCGTTCGGTACGACGCGAACGACCTGATGCGGCTTCGCGCGGAACAGATCGATTCCGTCATTCTTCTGCATATCATCACCGTTGCGGTGTCGATCGCCGCGATGCTTCTTGTCTCCTATTTCACCACAAAGCCGCTGCGGCGCCTGCAGCGGTTTACCAAGGTCATCGGCGGCGGCAACTATTCGCGCCGCGCGCGTGTGACGACGCTCGACGAGATCGGCGATCTCACCGTGGCGTTCAACGACATGACCGGCGCGATCGAGCAGAAGGTCGATGCGCTCGAACTGAACGCCAAGCAGCAGAAGGACTTTGTCGCGAGCTTCTCGCACGAGCTTAAGACGCCGATGACGTCGATCATCGGCTATGCGGACATGCTCCGAAGCACCGAGCTCGACGAGGAGGACGCGTTCATGGCGGCGAACTTCATCTTCTCCGAGGGCAAGCGGCTCGAGGCGATGTCCTTAAAGCTCATGGACCTCGTCGTGCTTGACAAAAACGAGTTCAAACTGGTCCGCGGCTATGCGCGGCGCGCGCTCGGGCACGTGGTGGCGGTCGTCACGCCGATGCTCGAAAAGGCGGAGCTGACGCTGGATTACGACATCGAACAGCAGATCATTCTCTATGAAAAGGACCTGCTGCTGACGCTCGTTACAAACCTTATCGACAATGCGAGAAAAGCGAGTTCGCCCGGTAAAACCATCACGCTCTCCGGACGTCGCGAGGCGGGACGCTACCGCATCGCCGTGCGCGACGAGGGCATCGGCATTCCGGAGGAGGAGATCTCGCGCATCACCGAGGCGTTCTTCATGGTCGACAAATCCCGTTCGCGCGCGCAGCACGGCGCGGGACTCGGTCTTGCGATCGGCAACCGGATCGCGCAGATCCACGGAAGCTCCCTGCACTTTGAAAGCAAGGTCGGCGAAGGAACGCTGGTCTGGTTCGACGTACCGCTGTATACGCGGGAGAAGGGGGGCGAGGATCGATGAAGCAGAAGATCACCCGCCTGTTCCGGCGCGTCTCCCTGTTCATCCGCGACCGGTGGAGAAAACTGAAACGGATCCGTCTGTTTGCGGACCGCGACCGTGTGACGCGGACGCGCATCGCCTATATCGCGCTCACGGCGGGCACGGTCGTCGTCGCGCTGCTGCTGGTGCTTTTGAACCGCGGCATCTTCAAGCTGTCCGAAAAGGCGCTGTATGACGATCCGAAATACGAGGCGGTCAGCATCATCAGCGCAAACGGCATCGGCGCGCCGCTGTCGCTGGAAACGCGCGTAAAGCTGTATCTCGGGTGCGAACGGCAGGGCGAGGAGCGCGCCGTGATGCCCGGCGAGATGAGCGAGGCCGAGGTCACCGAAAAGCTCAGGGAGCTCTGGTCGGACACGCTGCGCTTCCACGCGGCGAACGGCAAGCTCAAGACCGGAGAATCCGTCGATTCCGTCGTGCGCAAGAGTCGTTTTACGCTGACGCTGCGCGATTTCTATAACGATGCAACCGGCGCAAAGCTGGCGCTGTGGTGCGCGCAGGCGTACTACGACGCCGGAAACGGGCAGGTCTACTGCCTGTCCGTGCAGTTCGACAGCCGCACGGGAGAAGCGTTCTCGCTGAGCGCGGCGCTGTTTGCAAACGTCCAGCCGGACCAGTACAGAGCGGTCGCCGGACCGTTCCTGACTGCGAACGGCTATGCGGACACGCTCGCGGAAAAGGCGGTGTTCCTTTCGACGGAGAAGGGGTACGCCGGCACGCTGACGCTTCCGGACGGGCTTGTCCTCTCGATCGGCTACGATTCCGACGAGCAGTACACGATCGGGTTTATCGGATAAAAATTTCTTGCAATATATACGAAGCTTTTCTATAATGAATGTATTATGGAAGCTTCGATTCGTAAAAACAGAATGGGAACGGAGCCGGAAGGTCGGCTCCTTCTTTCTTTGGGCTGGCCGATCATCGTGTCCATGCTTGTGCAAGCGCTGTACAACGTCGTGGACAGCGTGTTTGTGTCGCGCATGGATTCGCTCGCACCGGAAGCGCTGATGCGAATCCTCGGCGATCTGTACTCTGCGGACTTGATCGGCAAGGTTGGCGATAAGGCGATCGCCGCGCTGACGATCGTCAATCCTCTGCAGATGCTTTTGATCTCCGTTGCGGTCGGCACCTCGGTCGGCATCAATTCGCTGATCTCGCGCCGCCTCGGGGCAAGACGCTTCGAGGACGCAAACCGCGCCGCGGGCAACGGGCTTGTGATCCTTGTGATCTCCGCAGCCGTGTTTACGGTGATCGGACTGACGCTGTCCGGTCTCTATATGCGTTGGCAGAGCGCGGACCCGATCGTGCAGCTGATGGGCACACACTATATGACGATCTGCCTGAGCCTTTGCGTCGGCGTGTTCCTGTCCTGCGGCATCGAGCGCATCATGACCGCGCAGGGCAAAACGATCTTCGCCATGCTGATGCAGCTGACCGGCGCGATCTCCAACATTGTGCTTGACCGCGTGTTCGTGCTGGGCTGGGGTCCGGTTCCCGCAATGGGCGTAAAGGGCGCCGCGATCGCGACGATCGCCGGGCAGTTCGCTTCGATGATCCTTGCGTTCATCCTGCTGTTCGGCACAAAGCACGAGATCCGCATCCGCCCCGCCGATCTGAAGCTCAGGGGTCAGACCGTGCACGAGATCTACCGCGTGGGACTGCCGTCCATTCTGATGCAGGCGGTCGGCACGCTGATGATGTTCGGCATGAATACGATTCTCGGCACGCTCGGCAGCTATCATCTTGCCACACGCGACCCGAACGGCGATTACGCAAACCTGTACGTCGGTGCGTTCGGCACGTATTTCCGGCTCCAGTCGATCATCTTTATGCCGGTGTTCGGGCTGACCAACGCGGCGATGAGCATCCTCGGGTACAACTTCGGCGCGCGAAACCGTGCAAGGTTTATGCGGGCATTTAAGATGCTGCTTCTGTACTGCTGCATCTTCATGGTCTTCGGCACACTGCTGTTTCAGTTCTTTGCGGATCCGCTGATGCATCTCTTTGACGTATCCGATGAAATGCGTGCGGTCGCGGACCGGGCTTTAGGGATCATCTCGATCGGCTTCATCTTTGCCGCGGCGGGCATTTCGTTCTCCACCGCGTTCGGCGCGACGGACACGAGCTTATACGGCGCGATCACGTCTCTGCAGCGCCAGCTCATCGTGCTGCTGCCGGTCGCCGCGCTGCTTGCGTGGATCACCAAGGACGTCGACGGTATCTGGTGGGCGTTTCCGATCTCCGAGTTCATCACGCTGATCGTGGCGGGGCTGCTGTTCAAACGGCTCTACCGCAAGAAGATCAAACCGCTCGACGATCTCCCGACCTTCGAGGATTAAAAACAAAGCGTACCGAAAACCGGTACGCTTTTTTTCAGAGCATCGCGCTGTCTTCTGGCAAGGACGGATGCATGATGTCGCGTTTCAGGGTGCTGTCCGTGACCGCGGATCGCGAAAGCACCATCTTGCCCGCCTCCACCGAATGCGTGAGCCATACGCTGCCGCCGATGACGCAGTCGTTTCCGATGCGCGTTTCACCGCCGAGGATCGTAGCGCCGGAATAGATGACCACGCGGTCGCCGATGTCCGGATGCCGCTTGACGCCCTTCACCGGCACGCCGTCCGCGTCGGTGTCGAAGCTCTTTGCGCCGAGCGTCACGTGCTGATAGATCTTGACGCCGCTGCCGATGGTCGTGGTTTCGCCGATAACGACGCCCGTGCCGTGATCGATGAAGAACGATTCGCCGATTGTCGCGCCGGGGTGGATGTCGATGCCCGTGCGGCGGTGCGCGTACTCCGTCATCACGCGCGGCAGCAGCGGCACGTTCTTCCGGTACAGCACGTGCGCAAGCCGGTAGGTGCCGATCGCGAAAAACGCCGGATAGCACAGGATGATTTCATCCGCGCCGCGCGCCGCGGGGTCGCCGACATACGCGGCGGCAAGGTCGGTTTTCAAAAGGCGCAGAACGCCCGGAAGCGCGTCGAACAGGGCAAAAACGATCGCGTCCGCGCGTTCCGGCTCTGCCGAAAGCGCGTCAAGACAGGTGCGCAGAAGCGCCGCCGCCTCCGAAAGCGCCCGTTCGCGCGGGATCGCTTCGTCGGCATAGCAGGGAAACATGGCGTCGATCAGCAGGTCCGTCATGCGCTCCGCATTCTTCCGGAAGCCGCAAAGATCGCGGTGCGGTTCGTCCTCCGCATTGAGGGCGGCGATGGTATTCAACAGCAGCCGGTCCATCTTCAATCCTCGTAAAGCGTCGTGGACAGATACCGGTCCCCGCCGTCGGGGAACAGGACGACGATCGTTTTACCGCGGTTCTCCGGCCGCTTTGCAAGCAGGATCGCCGCATGCGCCGCCGCGCCGGAGGAGATGCCGACCGCGACGCCCTCGAGCCGCCCGATGCGCCGCGCCGTCAAAAACGCGTCTTCGTTGGAAACGGGGATCACCTCGTCATAGACCGTCGTGTCGAGCACGTCCGGCACGAAGCCCGCGCCGATGCCCTGGATCTTATGCGCGCCCGCTTTGCCGCCGGAAAGCACGGGGGAGGAGGCGGGCTCCGCCGCGACGATGCGGACGTTCGGGTTTTGCTCCCTGAGATACCGTCCGACGCCGGTGACCGTGCCGCCGGTGCCCACGCCCGCAACGAAGAGATCGATCTGCCCGTCCGTGTCCGCCCAGATCTCCGGTCCGGTCGCCGCATAGTGCGCGGCGGGGTTCGCGGGATTCGTAAACTGTCCCGGGATCAGCGCGTCCGGAATCTCCTTTATGAGTTCTTCCGCCTTTGCGATCGCGCCTTTCATGCCGTCCGCGCCGTTCGTCAGCACCAGTTCCGCGCCGTACGCGCGCATCATGCGCCGCCGTTCGATGCTCATGGTTTCGGGCATCACGATGATCACGCGATATCCGCGCGCCGCAGCGACCGCCGCAAGCCCGATGCCGGTGTTGCCGGAGGTCGGCTCGATGAGTACGGAGCCGGGTTTCAGGACGCCGCGGCGTTCCGCGTCGTCGAGCATTGCCTTTGCGACGCGGTCCTTGACCGAGCCGGCTGGGTTCAGGTATTCGAGCTTCGCGAGAAGCCGCGCGGGAAGCGCTTCCTCACGCATCAGGCGGCCGAGCTCCAGAAGCGGCGTTTTTCCGATCAGTTGATCGACGGATGTGTAGACGTTCATAGTTGGTTCCTCCGTATAAACAGTATGATTTTCTTTTCCGTGTTGTGTGCAAAACAAAAAGCCGGGAAGCCCGATCGCTTCCCGGCGGAACAACAAAAAATCCCTATCCGAGCGCGCAAACGGGCATAGCAAGACAGGGACAGCAACACACGAAGCGATTGCGGCTCTGCATACCCGTTTGTTCCTCCTCGAAAAAGATTATATATAGTATATGGAAAAGAAGCTGCGTTGTCAAGCGGTTTCGGAAAATAAAAAAGCGGCAGGCGTTTTGCCTGCCGCTGTGCGGTTGATTATCTCTTGAACAGGGTTTTGAGCAGGTCGATCTTGTCGCCGAACCACGGGAGCGGCTTCTTTGCGCCCTGCAGCGCGTGCACGATGCCGATGATCGAGAAGACGGAAACGGCAATGAGACCGATGTCGAAGACATACCGGAAGAAGTACGTGCCGACATACGGGATGATGCCGAGCGTGTAACGGGCAAAGATCAGCGCGAAGTAGAACAGCATCAGATTGAAGCCCTGACGCACGTGATACTGGACGAATTCGGAATCCTTTTTCACGAACATCGGAACAAACAGGACGGGTCCGCAATACGCGAGAACGCTCATCCATTTTTCTCCGGCAGAGACTTCTTCCGTCCGCGCTCTTGCGGGTGCGGGCGTGCCGTTGACAGGGGTACCGCAGGACGGGCAGAACTTATCGTCCGGTTTTAACTGCGTGCCGCATTTGGGACAAAATGACATTGGTAGGTCCTCCTTTTTATTGATGAATGGTTTCCCATATATCCAAGAGTTCAAGAGGGTGCGAGATCACCTGTTTCGCGCCCGCTTCCTTCAGAAACGCTTCGCCGCGATAGCCCCAGCCGCAGCCGACGCACGCAAGGCCTGCGTTCTTTGCAAATTGAATATCCACGTCCATATCGCCGAGGTACAGCGTCTCCTCCCGCGAAAAGCCGAGCGATTCGCGCACGACGTTGAGCATCGTCGGATCCGGCTTCACGGGATAGTCGGCGCACTGCCCCTGCACGCGCGAAAAGAGCGTTCCCTCTCCGAAGAGCAGGCGGATCATCTTCTTTGCGTGCGGATCGGGCTTGTTCGTGACGACGGCAAGCGTAATGCCGCGCGCTTTCAGCGCTTTCAGCATCTCCGGCATTTCGGGGTACGGCACGGTCGTGTCGCAGAGATGCTCCGCATAATCCTCCAGAAACCCGTCGCGCACGGCGGTCCACGCCTCCGGACGGTCTTTCGGCACGGCATTTTTGCACATGTAGACGATGCTCTTTCCGATCAGACCGGAAACGCCGTCGTCCGAGTAGGTGGCAAACCCCTGCGCCTCGAGCGCACGGTTTAAGGAGGACGCGATGTCCTTCAAAGTATCGCAGATCGTTCCGTCCAGATCGAACGCAACGAGCTTGAACCGGTTTTCAAGAGTCTTCTGTTCCATACACAATTATTTTACAACCTTTTTCGGTATGCGTCAATGCGGTCAAACGCTTTTCGGGCTTCACAAATCAAAAAAATATGGTATACTGGTTTTATGATTGAGTATGAACGCATTACGGCGGAAAACATTGCAGCGTTGAAGCCGTTTTTTGAGACCTATGCCTGCGGCATCTGCGACAATACGATCGGCGCCGTCTATCAATGGCGCGATATCTATGTATCCTATTACGCGATCGTCGAAGGTATGCTCTGCATTCGCGCGGGCTACGGCGAATACGGCGAGTGCTATACCGTTCCGCTCGGCTGCGGCGATTTTGCGGCGGCGTGCGCGGCAAACGAGGCGGACGCGAAGCACAGGGGGATCCCGCTTCGCTACTGTGTGGTCCCGTGCTGTGCGATGCCGCCTCTGAAAGCGCGTTACGGCGACCGCATGGGGATCGAAAGCATCCGCGACTGGGCGGATTACCTGTATGACGCCGAACACTTCCGCACGTTTGCGGGCAAGGCGTATCACGGGCAGAAGAACCACGTGAATCGTTTTTACCGCGACCACCCGGACGCGTACGCAGCGGCGGTCACGGACGCGGAGACGGAGCGCGCGTGTCTTGCGTTTCTGGAGCGGTTCCGCGAGAAGCATCCGGAGTTTTCCGCGCTCGAGGAAAACGAATGGAACGGCGCAAAGGACCTGCTTTTACACCGGGAGCTGCTCGGGCAGACGGCGCTGGCGCTTTATGCGGGCGGCGAGGTCGTTGCGATGGCGATCGGCGAGATGAAGAACGAAATGCTGTTCGAGCACGTGGAAAAGGCGATGCCGGACGTGCCTGGCGCGTACCCCGCAATGGCGCAGGCGTTCGTGAATCATTTTCCGGAGGCGAAGGTTTTAAACCGCGAGGACGACGGCGGCGATCCGGGGCTCCGGTATTCCAAGATGAGCTATAAGCCCAGGGAACTGCGTGAAAAGTTCCTCGTCACCGTTCGGGACGGGGCGGAGATATCAATCAATCAGGAGGAGAATGCTTTATGAAAAAACCGATTCTTTTGATCATGGCAGCCGGAATGGGCAGCCGTTTCGGCGGTCCGAAACAGATCGAGCCGATCGACAATCATGATCACGTCATTCTGGACTTTTCCGTGTTCGATGCGATCCGCGCGGGCTTTGAAAAGGTCGTGCTCATCATCAAGAAGGAGATGGAGCAGGACTTTGAAGAGCGCGTCGGCAAGCGCATCCGCCCGCACGTGCAGCTCGAGTACGCATTCCAGTCGCTCGACAAGCTGCCGGAGGGATATGCGATCCCCGAAGGACGTGTGAAGCCGTGGGGAACCGCGCACGCGATCCTCTGCGCAAAGGACCATCTGGACGCGCCGTTTGCGGTGCTGAACGCCGACGATTTCTACGGTGCGGACGCGTATCGGAAGATCTACGACTTTCTGAGCAAGGATCGCCCCGAAAGCGACTGCGCGATGGTCGGGTATCAGCTCGGCAACACGCTTTCGGACTTCGGTTCCGTGGCGCGCGGCGTCTGCGAGATCGGACCGGACGGCAAGCTGATCACGCTCACCGAGCGACTGAAGATCGAAAAGCGCGACGGCGCGGCGGCGTTCACCGAGGACGACGGCGCAACCTACACCCCGCTTGCGCTGGACACGCTCGTTTCGATGAACCTGTTCGGTCTGCAGAGAAGCGTTCTCGACGAGTTCGAAGCGCGCTTCCCGGCGTTCCTCGACGAGAATCTCCCAAAGAACCCGCAAAAGTGCGAATACCTGCTGCCGCGCGTGCTCGACGCGCTGATGCGGGAGGGCAGGATCGGCATCGAAGTGCTGGAAACCACCGCGCGCTGGCACGGCGTCACCAACCGTCCCGATCTGCCGATTCTGAAAGCCGCGATCCAGAAGATGAAGGATGACGGGCTGTATCCGGACGAGCTCTGGAAATAAACAACAATCAAAAAAAGAGGAGGGCAACCTCCTCTTTTTGCTTGCGGAATTATTTGCCTTTCAGCTCCAGCGCGCGGCGGTAAACGTCCTTTTTCGGAAGCGACAGCCGCTCGGCGGCGATCGCCGCGGCATCCTTTACGGATTCCGTTTCCAAAAGCGCGAGCAGCGTTTCGTCGAGATCCGGCGCTTCCGTTTCGTCCTTTTGTCCGGGGATGAACGCGATCACGCATTCGCCCTTCGGCTCCTCGGAAAAGCGCTCGATCAGTTCGGAAAGCGAGCCGGTCACGACGGTCTCAAACTTCTTGGTGAGCTCGCGCAGCACCGCCGCCGGTCCGTCGCCGAAGCGGTCGTAAAGGTCTTTGAGCGTTGCCTGCACGCGGTGCGGGCTTTCATACAGGATGACCTGATGCCGGATCGGCGCGATCGCATCGAGCATTTTGCGGCGCGGCGCGCTTTCGCGCGGGAGAAACCCGAAAAAGCTGAACGGCTGTGCGGGCAGTCCCGAAAGCACGGCGGCAATGACCGCGGCGCTGGCGCCGGGGATCACGGTGTGCGGGAGGTTCTCCCGCTGACACGCCTCGACCAGCATCGCGCCGGGATCGGAAACGCCGGGCATGCCCGCGTCGGACACATAGGCGACGTCACGGCCGTCTTTGAGCGCGGCGACGACCTCTTCGGTGCGTTCGCGTTCGTTGTGCGTGTGCAGGGAACGCGTCGGTTTTTTGATGTTGAAATGATTGAGCAGAAGCCCCGTATGGCGCGTATCTTCGCAGTAAATGACGTCGACCGCGGACAGCGTCTCGATCGCTCGCGGACTCAGATCGCCGAGGTTGCCGATGGGGGTTGCGACAAGGTACAGCATCAGCGCACCCTCGTTCTGAGATTGTCCCCGCGCAGCAGCACGATCGCGGTCAGCGCGCCGTCGATCATGCGGCTTGCAACGCGTTCGCCGTAGCGCTCGAACAGTCCTTCACGGTCAAGGTTGGTGATGAGCACGGTCGGAAGATTCGCCGCCGTGCGCTCGTTGAGAATACGGAAGACCGTTTCGACGGTCACGTTCGGCACCATCGCCTCGGTGCCGAGATCGTCGAGGATCAGAAAGTCGGAGGAGAGATACGGCGTGATCGCATCCGCACGCGTTTCGATGCCGTCGAGGATCGTCTGAATGCACTGGTACGCCGTCGTTTTCAGCGTCGGAATGCCTTTTTCGATCGCGGCGCGCGCGATCGCGTTGCCGAAAAAGCTCTTGCCGAGACCGCTTTGTCCCACGATCAGAAGGTTCGGCTTTTCGGGGGAGGGGAGCGAGGCGACGTATCGCTCGCAGAACCGCTTCATGGCAAGCCCCTGCTTTTTTTGTTCGTCGTTGGGATAGATCGCTTCGTTGAAGTTCGCAAACGTCTCGCGGTCGTTGATGCGGGATCCCGAAAGCAGCTGCTCCTGCTGCTTCTTCAGCGCGCATGCGCAGAGCCGCCGCGGCTCGCCGACCTCGCCGGTGTCCTGACAGCGCGGGCAGGTATAGATCGCGTCGAGGTAGTTTCCGGGCAGCCCCATCGAGATCAGGAGATTCCTGCGCTCCGCGCCGATCGCGCCGATGCGCGATTTTGCGGCGGCGGGGGTGAGCTTGCCCGCGGCAAGCTGCTTGAACACCAGCCCGGGCTCGTTCGCAAGCGAGCGGAAGCGCGGGTTCTTTTGCTCGCACTCCGCGATCCGCTTCTCGAGCAGGCGGCGGTTTTTCTCGCGCAGTTCGCTGTAATAGCGTTGTAATTCGTTCGTCATACGTCCTCGTTCAGGTTCACGATCAGTCGGTTAAAATCGTCTTCCGAGATCGGCGTCTGTTCGTAGAGCAGCGCCGGATTCTTTTTCTTTCGTTTCGGCTGCGCGGACTTCGGCTTGCTCAGCGCCGCTTCCGCCTGTTCGACGGTTTCGACATGCTCGTTCGCCCAGTCGGACAGTATCTTTTTCAGCATGCCGAGCGGACGCTCCGCACCGGCGCATTCGTCGGCGGCAAGCAGGATCGCGTCCCGCGAAATATGCTTTTCATCGCGGAACATGCCGAGCTGCGCGACCGTCGTCTTATCCGGCGCGCCGATCTTTCCGAGCCGCGCAAACACCTGCCGCGCAAACTCGCGGTCCGCTGCGGCGGCTTCCTCCGCGCTTTCGAGCCCCGCAACGTCCGTGACCTTCCGCTCTTTCCATTCGGAAAGGCGGTCGTTCAGGATCGCGAACGTCGGCGAAGCGACGTCCGTCATGCGCGCGGCGGCGGCAAGGATCGTTTCCGCGTCGAAGCCGAGCGCGTTCGTCCAGCGGTCGTAAAGCGCCATCTCGTCGACCGTCGGCGGGCGGCGCTTGTTCCAGCGGCGCAAAACCTCGGCGGCGCCGTGCTTCTGCACGCGGTAATCCGCCACATACTGTTCCGCGGCGGATTGCGTCTTGACGCCCTGTTCGCTCCACTCCTGCGCAACGGTCAGGATATAGTTGGTCGAAACGCGCTTGCCCTTTCGTTCGATGCAGTAGGCGACGAGCGCAAGCACCGCGCCTTCCTCGAGTCCGTAGAGCTCGATGCAGTCGTACATCGCCTTCATCTCGCGCAGGTCGAGCGAGCGCGGCGACAGAAGCGCGTTGAGCGATTCGATGAATCTGCGGTACTTCACCGGCGTGGCGGTGGTGACGGCGGGCTGCTCGGTCAGAAGATACTCCACCGAGAACGGTTCGTCGCTGCGGATGCGCACGAGCCCCTTCGCCTGCCAGTAGACGAACGCGCAGCGGATCTGCGCTTCGGTAAGACCGAGCGCATCCGTGATGTCCGTGTCGGAAAGCGAGGGATGATAGCACTGCATCAGTCCGAACAGGTATACCTTCACAAACGTGCCGTCGGCTTCCGGCATGTACTCCAGGAAAAACAGGTTGTCGACCGGCGTCATTTCACGCCGCGCCGCTTCGGGCGAAAAACGGATATTCATACCCGTATTATAGCACGGGTTTCCTTCGGATTGCAACGGAAAGCGGGAATTTCGGTACAATGAAAAATAGCTGGTATTTTTCGCGGACAGGCCCTATAATATAAACCATGAAGAGAAAGAAACACAACCCGTTGATCCCCGTTCTGCTCACCGTCGTGCTGCTTGCGCTGACGGTCCTGCTGTTCCTGCTTGTGCGAATGCTCATGGACGGACGCGGCTTCCGGACGGATTCCTGCGAGCCGGAGAAGCGCACGGAGGCGGGGGAGATCGCGATCGTAACGCCCGCGCCGACGCTTCTGGACCTGTACGTCTACTTTGACTGGACGGAAACGACGACGATCAACGTGTACGATCACCGCGCGGACAAAATCGTTCCGATGGACCTTGAGGAGTACATTGTCGGCGTCGTGTCGGCGGAGATGCCCGCGTATTACGAATTCGAAGCGCTGAAAGCGCAGGCGGTCGCGTCGCGCACCTACACGCTTTACCGCATGGCGCACGGCAGATGCCAGACGAACCCCGATGCCGATGTATGCACGAACAGCAAATGCTGTCAGGCGTTTTCAACGCACGAGCGGATGCAGAACACCTGGGGAAAGGACTATGCGAACAACTACAACCGCATCGCCGAGGCGGTGATGGGAACGGCGGGCGAGGTGCTTGTTTACGACGGTAAGCTGTGCGACGCGCTGTATCATGCCTGTTCCGGCGGGCAGACCGAGGATTCCGAGCACGTCTATGCGAACGCGCTGCCGTATCTCAGGGGCGTGGACAGTCCCTATGAGGACCCGATGCGCACCGAGGACGTTGCGATCGGCGAGGACGCGCTGATCGAGCTGATCCTGACAAAATATCCGGACAGCGGGATCACCGACGACAATTACCGCGACCTGATCGCGATCGACAAAGCATATCCGAGCGGACGCGTCGAAACGCTGCGGCTCGGTAAGGAGACGATCACCGGCAAACAGGCACGGAACCTGTTCGGGCTTCGCAGCACGATGTTTACGATCATCTGGCCCGAGGACGGGATCGTGTTCCATACCAAGGGCTTCGGGCACGGCGTGGGGATGAGCCAGAACGGCGCGAACGGCATGGCGAAACACGGCTCGAAATACCGCGACATTCTGCTTCATTATTATACGGACGTGTCGATCGCGTCCTACGGTGCGGACGGAATCGCAACGCCGGCGCCCGGGGATGCGGACATCCCGCCGGAACCGGAGGGCTGATATGGAGCGTTGGGAATGGTTGATCGAACCGAAGGCGGGCATCTTTCAGGACCCCGCGTGCGGCTGCTTTACGGAGGATTCGATCGCGCTGGTGCATTTTGCGAAGATCCGTGAAACGGACGCGGTGCTGGACATCGGCACCGGGAACGGCGTCCTGTGCCTGTATGCCGAAGCGCGGTACGGCGGGACCTATACCGGCATCGACGTCGACGAAGCGCAGATCGCGCTTGCGCAGCGCAGCGCCGAACGAAACGGACAGCCGATCCGCTTTCTCACGCTTTCCGCCTCGGATGCGCCCGATGCGTTCGGGCACGGCGCGTTTACGCATGTGCTGATGAATCCGCCGTACTTCACTTCCGGCGATCGCGGCGCGCACGCGGCGGCGCGGCATGCGGACGGATCGCAGCTCTCCGAATGGCTGCATGCGGCGTTCCTGCTCCTGAAAAACGGCGGGACGCTTTCGCTGTGTTTTCCGGCGGAGCGGCTTGCCGCCCTGTTCCGTGCGCTCGACGAAAACCGGTTCGCGTCGAAGCGGATGCGGCTTCTCCTGAGCGGACAGCGCGCGCGTCTTGCGCTGATCGAGGCAAAGAAGCTCGGCAAAGACGGGCTCACCGTAACGGTCGAGCCGGACCGGTCGGACCCGCTTTCGAAAAAGCTCGTATAAGCCGCGTTCAAGATTCGTTCACGGCGTTCCCGAAAAGTGTTAAACTCCGTTTCTTGTATTTCCCCTCTTTCCGTGTCATAGTCAGAACGGGAGGAGGGATTTTTATGTTGACAGGAACCATCCGGTCCGTATACGGAGACCGGAATCGAAAACGCGGCGGGCGGAACGGAGCCCCGGCGCAGCGGGCGGCGGGCGAGCTCTTGCTTCGGTTCGGCGTAACGCCGCATCTGTGCGGGTTCGACCCGCTGTGCGGCGCGATCCGTTTTTCGGCGGAGCGGGACCGCACCGAACCGCCGTCCGTCGGCATGCGGCAGATCTGCGGCGCGCTCTGCCGGGAACGCAGTCCGGAGCACGCGCTGCGCGATGCGATCGGCATCGGGTTTCTCACCGCGGACGGGATCCACGCGGAGATCTTTCCGTTTTCGAATCGTCCGGGCAGCGCCGAGTTCGTCTGCACGCTCGCGGAACTCGTGCGGGACTGCATCGCGGAGAGATAAGAAAAACGCCCCGGTCGGGGCGTTTTTTGCGATCGGGATGATCAGGCAAGCGCCGTTTCGAGCTTTTCGCGCACCAGTTCGGCGATCTCCTGCGTGGACAGGTCGGCGATCTGTTCCGGCGAAAGCACATCGATCACTTTGAAGGAGACCTTTGTGCCGTGCCAGAGAAATTGCCTGATCGCCTTCTCGGTGCCGCGATTGACGGCGACGACGATCGGGACGTTCGCGCGCTTTGCGATCGAGAAGGAGCCCGCATGTAGCGGCAGCAGCGGCGCGTCCGTCTTGTTGCGCGTGCCCTCTGGGAAGATGCCGACGGCGGTCTGCTCCTCCTTGAGTATATCGACGGCGCGCAGGATCGTTTTCAGCGCCTGCCGGTTGTTCTCGCGGTCGATGAACGGGAATCCGCAGATGTGCGCGTAACTGCCCGCCACGGGCATTTTCAGGATTTCGGGCTTGCAGATATAGATGATCTCGGTGCCCTTCAAAAGCGTCAGCGGCAGGAACGGGTCGATCATGGAGCGGTGGTTGGCGATCAGCAGAAACGGCTTTGTCCGGTCGATCCGGTCAAGTCCCTCCGCATGCACGCGGATGCGTCCGGCAAGCAGGATCAGCTGCATCGTTTCGACCATCAGCCAACGCATGCCGTGATGCGCTTTTGTGACCGGTTTCTTCTTATTGATAAACAATGAGATGACGGAAAAGAGCAGAGCGTACAGGATCAGCCAGATAAAATACGCCGCAAGGAACAGCAGCGGAATGCGAAGCACGAACCACCATGTTTCGCACGGACCGAACGCAAAGGACAGTCCGACTGCGGCGCCTGCGCTTAACAACAAAATGAGGATCCAGATCAGCATGACAAAGCCGCCCCCTTCCGGTTCCATTATAGCCGATCGCGGCGTTTTTTTCAATCTTTTCCAAAAGGAAAAAGGAGGGCGGCCTCCTTTTTGACGTCTGTGTGCATCATCCGGCGTTCTCGCCCTGCGTCAGGGCGATCAGGTTCCGGTACAGCGTGTCGAGCAGCGCGCGAATGCTGCGCTCCATTTCGCAGCCGGCCTTCGGCGGGCGTCCGACGTGCGGCGTGTCGGGATCGCGCACAAACGGATCCGGCACGAGACGTCCCTCTGCGATCAGCTTGGCGCGAGCTTTTTTCACGCGCTCCGGCTGCGTTTTCAAAAGCGCGCGGTATTTGTTCTGATAGCGAAGCATGCGCCGCGTGTCGCCGTTCGCCATCTCCAGCGTACATGCGCGCACCGACTGCCCCTTCGCAAGCGCTTCGAGCACCGCAGTCAGCAGCCGGTCGGTCTCCTCCTCGGAAAAGGGCAGAAACGTCGGTTCGGCTTTCTCGACGGGTTTCAGCTGCGTATAGTAGTGATTGCGGACGCTGTTCGGCCGCCGGTCGGTCCGTTCGGCGATCGCGTCGAACGCGGTCTTCAAAGGCAGCCGCATCCGGCGCGCGTTGAGCACGGTTTCGAGGAGCGCCCGGTCCTCCTGCTCGGTCCAGCCTGTATGGGTTCCTTTCATGGTTTCACCTCCTTTGATTTGTACGGAGTATGGACGGTTTTTCCGCTGCCTATACAATCTATGCACACGAAACCGATGTCAGTAAAATATATTTCGATTTCATGAATTTTCTTCTTGACATCTTGTTGTCAAAATGATAATATTCCAAATTGCATTATGATGCCTATACTGTGGTATTATGCCCCCAAAGTCTACGCGGATTGAAATAAAGCGAGCCATCCGGGACTAAGCACACAGGAGGTAAGGAATATGTGCCACCTCCACGGGCGGGGGAATTCGCCCGAAAAAACCAGATGAAACCATCAGCAAGGAGTGAACGCAATGATGCATGACGTCAAGATGGGAAAGCGGATCAGAAAGAGCTTTTCGCACATTTCGGAAGTTCTGGAGATGCCCGATCTCATTGAGGTGCAGAAGAATTCCTATTACCACTTCCTGAAAGAGGATCTGCGCGAAGTGTTCAACGACATCTCGCCGATCGTCGACTTTTCCGGAAAACTCATTCTGGAGTTCGTGGACTACCGGATCGATCTCGATAAGCCCAAGTACTCCATCGAAGAGAGCAAGAGCCGCGATGTGAACTATGCGGCGCCCCTGCGCGTGACCGTGCGCCTGATCAATAAGGAAACGGGCGAAGTCAAGCAGCAGGAAGTCTTTATGGGCGATTTCCCGTTGATGACGCCGCAGGGCACGTTCATTATCAACGGTGCGGAGCGCGTTATCGTTTCGCAGCTCGTTCGTTCCCCGGGCGCATACTATGCCTCCGCAAAGGACAAGACGGGCAAAAAGCTTCTGTATTCCAGCCAGGTCATTCCGAACCGCGGCGCGTGGCTCGAGTATGAAACCGACGGAAACGAAATCCTTTACGTCAAGATCGACCGTCAGCGCAAGGTCTTTATCACCTCGCTGCTGCGTGCGATCGGGTACGGCACGAACGCGCAGATTCTCGATCTTCTGGGCGAAGACGATCGCCTGATGAAGACGCTGCAGAAGGACCCCGGCAAGTCCGAGGTCGACGGTCTGGTCGAGATCTACCGCCGTCAGCGTCCCGGCGAGCCGCCGACAGAGGAGAGCGCGAGAAACCTTCTCCACGGTCTGTTCTTCGACAACCGCTACGATCTGGCGCGCGTCGGCCGCTACAAGTATAATAAGAAGCTCGCTTTGAAGGCGCGCATCCGCGATCAGATTGCGGACGAACCCGTCATCAGCGAGGAAACCGGCGAGATCTTTGTCGAAGCCGGCAAAAAGATCGACAAGGCGACCGCCGAAGCGATCCAGAACGCGGGCATCAACGCGGTTTGGATCAGAAGCGAAGAGAACGGCCGCGTCAAGGTCGTCGGCAACCGCTTTGCAAACGCGGCGGGCTTCCTTCCGTTCGCGCCGATCGAAGCGGGTCTCAACGAGGACGTGCACATCCCCACGCTGAAAGCGCTCTTGAAGCAGGCGGAGGACGAGGGGATCGAAGGCGAAGCGCTGAAGGACTTCCTGCGCAAGCACTACGACGATCTGATTCCGCGTCACATCGTTCCGGACGATATGGTTGCGTCGATCTCCTACCTCATTGACCTGCCCTACGGCATCGGCAAGACGGACGACATCGACCACCTCGGCAACCGCCGCATCCGTTCGGTCGGCGAGCTCCTGCAGAACCAGATCCGCGTCGGTCTTACGCGTCTCGAGCGCGTCGTGCGCGAGCGCATGGGCCTGCAGGATATGGACGTGGTCATGCCGTCGAACCTCATTAACATTCGCCCGGTGACCGCGGCGATCAAGGAGTTCTTCGGATCCTCCCAGCTTTCGCAGTTCATGGATCAGACGAACCCGCTTTCCGAGCTGACGCACAAGCGCCGTCTTTCGGCACTCGGTCCGGGCGGTCTGAACCGCGACCGCGCAACGTTCGAGGTCCGCGACGTTCACTACTCGCATTACGGCAGAATGTGTCCGATTGAGACGCCGGAAGGTCCGAACATCGGTCTTATCAACTCGCTGTCCACCTATGCGCGCATCAACGAGTACGGTCTCATCGAGGCGCCGTACCGCGTGATCGACAAGGAGAACCGCATCGTCACCGACGAGATCGTGTATCTCACCGCGGACGAAGAGGACGGCGCGATGCGTGACCGTCTGGTGGCGCGTCAGCTGGACCAGATCATCGAAGTCAAGAACAACGAAGTCGATTACATCGACGTTTCCCCGAAGCAGCTGGTTTCCGTTGCAACGGCGATGATCCCGTTCCTTGAGAACGACGACGCAAACCGCGCGCTGATGGGTTCCAACATGCAGCGTCAGGCGGTCCCGCTTCTGAAGCCCGAAGCGCCCATCGTGGCGACCGGCATGGAGCATAAGGCGGCTGCGGACTCCGGCATCACGGTGCTCGCGCAGTGCGACGGCACCTGCACCTATGTGGATGCAGACACCATCGAGATCACCAGCGACGCGGGCGTTCCGTATCGCTATAAGCTCTTAAAGTTCCGCCGCTCGAACCAGGGCACCTGCCTGAACCAGCGCCCGATCGTCGAGCACGGCGAGCGCGTCAGGAAGGGCGACGTCATTGCGGACGGCGCGTCGACGCAGGGCGGCGAGATCGCACTCGGCCGCAACATCCTGATCGGCTTCATGACGTGGGAGGGCTACAACTACGAGGACGCGGTCTTGATCTCCGAGAAGCTCGTGAAGGAAGACGTGTATACGTCGATCCACATCGAGGAGCACGAGGTCGAAGCGCGTGAAACGAAGCTCGGACCGGAAGAGA
>CADAZC010000002.1 GCA_902792295.1 uncultured Eubacteriales bacterium | reverse complement strand
AAGATCGGACGTTGGAACGCGTATTCCTACTCCAATCACAACGGATGGACCCGGATCGATTCCGTCGACGACCTCAAAAAAGGCGATCTGCTGTTCTTCAAGAGCGATACGAGCGATAAGGTCAATCACGCCGCAATCTATATCGGCAATAAAAAGTTCATTCATGCAAGCGCAAGCAAAGGGCAAGTCGTGCAGAGCTCCTTCTCCGCCTACTGGTACCGCAATTTTGTCTGCGGAAGACGGGTATTCGGATAATGGCGTGCCGAATCTGTCCGCGAAACTGCAACATCGACCGTTCAGCCGCAGCAGGGTTCTGCGGCTGTTCTTCCGTTGTGCGCGTTGCGCGCGCCGCGCTGCATTTTGATGAAGAACCGTGTATCAGCGGCACGCACGGCAGCGGAACGATCTTCTTTTCCGGATGCAATCTGAAATGCATTTTCTGTCAGAATTACGTTCTGACCGGCGGCGCGCTCGGCGAGGTTTTTTCGATCCCGCGTCTTGCGGAAACGATGCTGAAGCTGCAGGCGCTCGGCGCGCACAACATCAATCTCGTCACGCCGACGCCGCACAGGGACGCAATCGTCGAAGCGCTGAAAACGGCAAAACGGGACGGGCTGACAATTCCGGTCGTCTATAACACCGGTTCCTATGAGACGGTCGAAACGATCCGCGCGTTTGAAGGGCTCGTCGATATCTATCTGCCCGATCTGAAATACTTTGATCCGCGCCTTTCTCAACGGTTTTCGCATGCGCCCGATTATTTCGACGTCGCCGTAAAGGCAATCGAAGAGATGTTCCGGCAGGTCGGCCCGATGGTCACGGACGAAAACGACATCGCGGTGAAGGGCGTTCGCATCCGGCATCTCGTACTGCCCGGCTGTGTGTTCGACACGCGTTCCGTTCTCGATGCGATCAAAGAACGGTTCGGAGCGGACTGCCCCGTTTCGCTGATGTCGCAGTTTACGCCCATTCCCGAATGTACGGTGAAGCCGCTTGACCGTCCGCTGACGCAGCGTGAATACGACGGCGCGCTTGATTACTGCCTCTCGCTCGGATTCACAAATGTCTATACGCAGGACCTTACGAGCGTTGGACGCGCCTTTACACCGCCTTTTTCGGATCACGTGGAGCTGTAAAACACAAAACGCGCTGCATTGCAGCGCGTTTTGTTCAATATTGTTATTGTTATGCAAATAAAGATTCCAGATATTCGGCGACGCCGTCGTCGTCGCAGGAGCCGATGACCAGATCGGCTTTTTCTTTGACCAACGGATTGGCATTGGCAACGCAAACGCCGGTTCCCGCCCATTCGATCATGTCAAGGTCAAGCGTATTGTCGCCGATCGCGGTGACCTCTTCGCGCGGAACGCCGAGCATTGCGGCAACTTTTTTGAGCGCGGAACCTTTTGTAGAGGAAACCGAACCGATCTCGATGAATCCGGGTTTTGAACACAGCACGGAAAGATGCCGCGGCAAAAGCGCGCGGATCTCCTGAAAGAGCTCGGCTTCCCGTGCGGGATCGACCGCAAACAGCACCTTCGGAATATTGTCGAGCGGACGGTACAAAAGGTTCGGATCGACAAGGAACGGAATGTTCAGAACGCCGGTATACCGCTCCGTAAACGCGTTCGCTTTGCGAAAGATGACCGTATCTTCCTCATAGATCTGCGCATGAATCCCGAACGCGTCGGCGATCGCAAACGCCGTGATCACGTCCTCCGGCCGCAGATAGTTGACGAACAGATGTTCGCCGGTCCTTCCGTCGGATACGACCGCGCCGCCGTAGTGGATCAGCGGTCCGTACACGGACAGCGATTCGCGGATTTTCTTTGAGCCGAGGAATCCTCTGCCCGTCGCGAGAACCACGGTTACGCCGTTTTTCTCCGCAAGACGGATCGCATGCTTCAGACGTTCGCTAGGAAGTTTTCCGGTCGATACCAGGGTGTCGTCAATGTCAAGCGCGAGGAGTTTCATTCCTCGATTCTCCCCATCTTCATCAGCGTGCGGAACGCTTCATGCACCTCGCCCGCCATATACAGAGACCCGACCGCAAGCGACGGATCGTTCCCGCGCGCCGCGGTTTCGATGGCGTCCGCCACACAGGAGAACGGCGTGGCAACGGCGCCGCAGGAACGGATCAGCTCCGCAAGCTCTTCGCTCGGCATGGCGCGGTCATTGTTCGGCGTCACCGTATAGAACTCCCTGGCGATCGGCATCAGCAATCCAACGGACTGCGAAACGTCCTTGTCGCGCATCATCCCCATGATGATCTTTGCCTTTTGGTTCGGAAACAGCCGCTGATACGTGTCGACCGTGCCGCGTACGCCGTGCGGATTGTGCCCGCCGTCCACAAAAAACGGCGGATCTTCGCGCAGAAGTTCAAACCGCGCGGGCCAGACCGTTTCTTTCAAGCCGGTCCGCAGCGCTTCGTCGGAAATCTCAACGCCCTTTTCGCGCAGCAGTTCGACTGCGTCGATGACTGTTGCCGCGTTGTTCATCTGATATTTGCCGAGCAGCCCGAGCCGAAGGTCCTTATAATCACGATAGTCGAACGACTGTCCGTGGAGGTCGTAGCTTCCTTCTTTGAGCGATGAACGGTCGACCGTACGGAGCTGCGCATGATGCTTTTTGCATGCCGCCTTGATTACGGGAAGCGCGTCCTTATGCTGACCGTAGAACAAAACCGTACCGCCATCCTTGATGATTCCGGCTTTCGCGGACGCGATCTCTTCGATGGTGTTGCCGAGAATGTGCATATGGTCGTAGTCAATCGCCGTGATGATCGCCAGAAGCGGCGTGTCGATGACATTGGTCGCATCGAGCTCGCCGCCGAGACCGACCTCCAGCACAACATAATCACATTCCTGACGCGCATAATACAGGAACGCCGCCGCCGCGATCACTTCAAACTCGGTGGCGGGATTCTCCATCGAATCGACGACCGGCGCGATCTCCGTGACCAGCGCGGCGAGATCGTCGTCGGAAATCGGCGTGTTGTTCAGCTGAATACGCTCATTGAACCGATCGACATACGGCGAAACAAACAAGCCGGTCTTGTATCCCTGCGCGCAGAGAATCCTCGACAGCATCGCGCAGGTGGAGCCCTTTCCGTTCGTGCCGGCGACATGAATATACTTCAGTTTCTTCTGCGGATCGCCCAGCAGACGGCAAAGCTCGATCGTGCGGGTAAGCCCCAGCTTCGAACCTCTCCAGTACATGCCGTGGATATATGCGATCGCTTCTTCGTAAGTCATGATCCTTTTCCTCCTTGAATGCCCTTCAGAACGACCGGATACAGAATACGGATCACCGTGATCTGTACCACCGTCATAACAGCAACCAGCCACAAGCGCCGGATCAGCAGGTATGCCCAGAACGGCATTCCGCCCGTGTATCCGAGAATCTGGAACCACAGCGTGGTCAGAAACAGCGCAACGGCAATATTGACCGGCACAATCGAAAGCGTTGTGGCAAGCGTCAGGTTTTCTTTTTTGAACACATAGCGGAACAGAAGTCCCGGAAGCACCCCGGTCAGGACGGCGGAAAGCGAGAACATGGGATTCCACGCATTTCCGGAGTTTGAGATGAACGTTCCGATCACATCGGAAACGAATGCGCAAAGCCCGCCCCATACGGGACCGAGCGCAAAGGAACAGAGATAAATCGGGACCTCGCGGAAAGTGATGCGGCTGGAATCCGGCAGATAGAACGTAAACGGATAGATCGATAACAAAGCCGCAAGCGCTGTAAACATTGCCGCAAACGTCAGCTGTCGTGTCGTGATTCGACGCATCTCCTCCACCTCACTTTCTCAAACCAAATCATTATACAACACTCCTTTCCAAAACGCAAGAAAGCTCTCAAAATAGAGAGCTCTCTTTTTTATTGTTGAAAGGGGTTATTGTTCGTTGTTGCGGCGACGTTTCAGGATCAGGACGATCAGAAGCGAAATGAGCCCGATCAGCGCGACACCGCCGATCGCCATGCCGGTAAAAAACAGCATGTTCGGATTCTCTTCCTTTTCCTCGATCGGCGTTTCCTTCACAGGTTCGACCGGCTGAACAGGCGTCTCCGATGCGGGGATCTCCGGGGTTTCGGACGGTGTTTTTGCGGTGTCGACCGGCGTCGTATCCGGGGCGGGAGAAGCCGTCTCCGTCGCGGGAGCGGTCGTGACTGTCGGCGACACCGTGGGCTTGACGGTCGGCTTTGCGGTCGCGGTCGTCTTGGGCGTTGCTTTGGCCGTGGCGGTTGCTTTTGATGTCGCCTTCGCGGTCGCAGTCGGGTTTGCCGTCGCCTTCGCGGTCGCAGTCGGTTTGACCGTTTCCGTCGGCTTTACGGTCGGCGTCGGCATATCGGGAAGCAGCGGGAAGAAGGTTTCCCCTGCTGCTCCGTCTGCAGGCACGGTTTGCCCTTCGGTATAGATGCCGCCTGCGGAAACGGGATCGATCCGATATACGACGGCATTGTATTGTGCATCGATACCGGTATATTCGATTCCGTTGAAGACAAAGTCCGTCGCGCCTTCCTTCTCGATCCGGAATTCCGCCTGGAACCAGAAGCCGCCTTCTTCGATGCCGTAACCGTCGAAAAAGCCGAATTTCAGGCAGCCGGGTTCATTGTTGTATTCAAACTTGCTTGCCCTGCCCTTCATCCAGGATGTGAGGTTCGCACTTTCATCGATCTGGCTGACGGATCCGAGCGTTACGAACGATGCATCGTATTTCATGTATCCCTGCAGCGATCCCAGTTTTTTCCCTTCCGGCAGGTTCGGATACAGATAGAAATGAACCTTAACAAGATCGCCGACGGCGCCGGAAACCTTTTCGGACGAGATCAAAAGCTCGCCGCTTTCCGCCGCATCGGTCGACAGGACCGGAAGCAGGAGCAATGCCGATATGATAATCAAAGCAATGATGCGTTTCATATGTATCCCTCTTTAAAACGGTTGCCGCTTATCTGATCTTTTATGTAATTATAGTATAAAAGCACCTGTTCGTCAAATCCTTATTGACAAAACACAGGAATTTCCATATGATAGATAAGAAATACCATGTGCGCGTGCGCGTGATTGATACCGACAACGCACGCTGTTTTGGGGAGGAAACCAATGCAGATTTACAATACAATGACACGCCGCAAGGAGCCCCTGATCCCGATGAAAGAGGGCGAAATCTCCATGTACGTGTGCGGTCCGACCGTCTACGATTTCTTTCACATCGGCAACGCGCGGCCGTTCGTCGTGTTCGATACGATGCGCCGCTACCTTGAATACCGCGGTTATAAGGTCAAGTACGTCCAGAACTTCACCGATATCGACGACAAGATGATCAACCGCGCAAACCGCGAGGGCACGACCGTCAAGGAGCTCGGCGACCGCTTTATCAAGGAATACTATCAGGACGCCGACGCGCTCGGCATCGAACGCGCAACGGTCAATCCGCGTGCCACGGAACACATCGGCGATATCATCAAGCTCGTCAAAAAGCTGATCGAGAAAGGGCACGCGTACGCGACGGAAAACGGCGACGTGTACTTTTCGGTTCGCAGCTTTCCCGGCTACGGCAAGCTGAAGGGACAGGACATCGACGATATGGAAAACGGTGCGCGCATCTCCCCCACCGAACAGAAGCGCGATCCTCTGGACTTTGCGCTCTGGAAGGGCGAAAAGCCCGGCGAGCCGAGCTGGCCTTCCCCGTGGGGCAAAGGCCGTCCCGGCTGGCACGTCGAGTGCTCAGCCATGAGCATGAAGTACCTCGGCGAGACCTTCGATATTCACGGCGGCGGAATGGACCTTATTTTCCCGCACCATGAGAACGAGATCGCGCAGAGCGAGGGCGCGACGGGAAAGCCGTTCGTCCACTACTGGATGCACAACGGCTATATCAACATCAATAATCAAAAGATGAGTAAGTCCCTCGGCAACTTCTTTACCGTGCGCGACATTGCAAAGGAATATGACCTTGAAGCGGTCCGTATGTTCCTGCTGACCGCAAACTACCGCAACCCGGTCAATTTCTCGCGCGAGCTGATGGAACAGACCGTTGCGAGTCTGAACCGTCTCTATACGGCGCGCGACCGGTTGTTTGACACGGCGATCGACGAAACAGCCGACGATTCCGAAGTCACCGCAAAGCTCGATGAATTCCGCAACCGGTTCAACGACGCGATGGACGACGACCTCAACACCGCAGACGCGCTCGGCGTGCTGTTTGACTTCGCGCGCTGGATCAACATCTTTGCAACGGGCGCGCATACAACCGCCGCGATCGACGCGGTCAAGGCGCGTTATGCCGAGCTGAACGGCGTGCTGGGGCTTGTTGTGAAAGAAAAGAAGGAAGACTTCCCCGAGGACGCGCTGAAGCTCCTGGAGGCGCGTAAGGAAGCGAAGAAGGCAAAGGACTGGGCAAAGGCGGACGCGATCCGCGACGAGCTCAAGGCGATGGGCTTTGCCGTGGAAGACACCAAGGACGGCGCGAAGCTGAAAAAGCTTTAAGCTTTTCGATATCAACAAACACAACAAAGGAGAACACTTATGGGTTTACTGTTTCCGATCCTTCTGCTTGCCATGGGCGCCTATGTTTTGGTCGGCGCGATCAAGGGAAGCGGCAGATTATTCTCAATGGAGAATTTCAAGGACGAGTCCAAGGACAAGGCGAAGAAGCTGATGCGTCTTCTGTATTTTGCCCTTGCCGCAATCATGCTTCTTATGGCGGTCGTAAACGGACTGCAGGCCGTTCTGTATTCCAATAAGCTGACCTACTATAAGGTCACGGACGCGTATAAAGAGACCTTCTCCGATCTTTTGGAGAACGGTCAGCTGACCTATACCGCGCAGGAAAGCACCGGAAGCGGCATGTCCTGCTTCGGCGGCGGCGGCGCAACGGTTGAAAAAACCTACGGACCGTATTCCGTCGATGATGAAAAGATGGATGTAACGGAGATCTCCGCATTTATCAACAAGGCATATGCACAGTATGGAAGCGACAGGGAGAAATTCCCGATGCAGAGCGGCGGACTTCTGAGCTGCACCGGCGGCTCGGTCGATTATTCGAAATACTATCGTCAGACCGACCTGATCGATGACGCGGAAAACCCGGTCTATGCCGAAACCGAAGCCGACAAGGCAAAAGGGCATGCCGTCTATCTCTCTTCTTTGGGCAATGCGCGTTCCGACGTCGACGACGGTTCCTTCCTCTCCAAGCTGTACGGCGCTGTGAGCCCGACGCTTCTGAACGTTCTGAATTACGTGTTCATCGGTCTTGCGGTCGTCGGCGTTGTGCTGCTGTTCGTTGTGACCCGCATCTTCACGGATAAGGAAAAGATGGAGAAAGCGAGAACGCAGCAGGTCTCCGGTCCGTCGATGCCTTCGAGCGCATTCAATTTCGACGAGTCCGAAGAAAAAGACGATTCGAAAGCATAAAATACATAATAAAACGGCTGCCGGGTTTCCGACAGCCGTTCTTTTTATGCTTAAAACAGTTCTTTGAGGATCAGATCGACCAGATGCGTGAACTTTACCGCCGCCTTCGCAGCTGTTTCGGTGACCTCCGCATGGGAAAGCGGCTGATCCAGCACGCCCGCCGCCATGTTGGTGATCAAGCTGATGCCGATGACCTTCATGCCGCAGTGCGCCGCGCACATGGTCTCCGGAATCGTGGACATGCCGACCGCGTCCGCGCCGATGATGCGCGCCATGCGGATCTCCGCCGGTGTTTCGTAGCACGGACCGGACATCATCAGATAGACGCCTTCCTGCATCTGAATGCCGTTCTTCAGGGAGAGATCCATCAGCTTTGCGCGAAGGTCCCTGTCGTATACATTGCTCTGATCCGGGAAACGCGGCCCGAACTCGTCGAGGTTCTTCCCGATCAGCGGATTGCTGCCGGAGAGATTGATATGATCGGAAATCAGCATCAGGTCGCCGGCATGATAGTTCATGTTCACGCCGCCCGCCGCATTGGTTACCAGCAGCTTTTCGACGCCGAGCTTTTTCATTGTGCGAACGCCGAGCGAAAGCATCCATTGCGGATAGCCCTCGTAATAGTGGAACCGTCCCTGCATGGCGATGACCGTCTTGCCGAACTTCTCGCCGACGACAAAGCGATTCTTATGCCCGATAACGCCGGATACGGGATACCCCTCGATGTCCGCATAATCGACGAAGCGTTTGTTTTCAAGCGTTTCCGCATAGTCGCCGAGTCCGCTGCCGAGAATCAGACCGACGGACGCTTTGTCCGCGCCCTTCTCCTTCAAAAGCGCGACGGCACTGTTGATGATCTTCATGATGTCTTCCATATTACGCCTCCCAGATTTCTTTCAG
Organism: uncultured Eubacteriales bacterium; assembly: GCA_902792295.1. Taxonomy (GTDB): domain Bacteria; phylum Bacillota; class Clostridia; order Christensenellales; family CAG-138; genus UBA3792. The sequence goes on along the minus strand of CADAZC010000002.1, from coordinate 60,307 downwards.
GAACGACTGACCTTCGCGCCACTGCTCGCCGGTCAGGTATTCATAGATCGTTGCGCCGATGTCCGAGAACTGTCTGCGGACGCCGAGATTGACGCCGTGCCTGATATGCTTTCCGCAGATCAGAAGCGGGATATACTCGCGCGTGTGATCCGTTCCGGGGAACGTCGGATCGCATCCGTGGTCCGCAGTCACCATCAGGATATCGCCCTCCTGCATGGACAGGAACATTTCGGGAAGATGCGCGTCGAAGTATTCCAGCGCTTTCGCATAGCCCTCCCAGTCGTTCCGGTGTCCGTACAGCATATCGGTATCGACGAGGTTCGTGAAAATGAAATCCCCCGTCCCGCTGTCCAGAAACCGCTGTGTGGCGCGAATGCCGTCCGGATTGTTCTTCGTATGATCGACGGTCGTGATGCCGCGGTTGCAGAAGATGTCCTCGATCTTGCCGATGCCCACGACGTCCAGCCCTTTTCCCGCAAGCCCGTCGAGAATGGTGTCCTTAAACGGCGCGACCGCGTAATCCTTGCGGTTTTCCGTGCGCTTGTATGCACCGTTCGCACCGAGGAACGGACGCGCGATCACGCGCCCGACGAGGTATTCGCCGGTCAGCATTTCACGGGCGATCTCGCAGATGCGATAGAGTTCTTTGAGCGGAATGACCTCTTCATGCGCAGCGATCTGAAAAACGCTGTCCGCGCTGGTATAGACGATCGGTTTGCCGGTTTTCACGTGCTCATCGCCGAGCTCCTCAATGATCTGCGTTCCGCTTGCGACAACGTTGCCGAGCGTCCCGCGACCGATGCGCTGTTCAAACGCGTCCATAAACTCTTTCGGAAAACCGTTCGGGTAGGTCTTGAACGCTTCATCCAGCGCAAGCCCCGCCATTTCCCAATGTCCGCAGGTCGTATCCTTCGCATGCGTCTGCTCGGCGCATTTGCAGAAGCTTCCGATCAATTCGTCGTCCGTTTTCGGAAGAAGGCAGCCGTCGATATGCGCAAGCCCGAGCTTTCGCATGTTCGGCACGTTCAGATATCCGCGCTTTGCAAAGATGTTGCAGATGGTATTTGCTCCGACGTCGCCGAAGTCGGCGGCGTCCGGAAGCGCGCCGATGCCGGCGCTGTCCAGAACAATCAGAAACGCCCTTTTCTTCATTTCAGCACCCCTATGATGATTTTATATAATTTTATCATATGCGGTGCGCTTCGTCAATCAGTTTAGCCATCCGTACTGCTTTTTGATTTCGGCTGCAATGCGCTGATAGTATTCCTCCCACACCGGATCGCCGATGATCAGACGCACGCGCTCGGCGACGAGATACACGAACTCGATGTTTCCGGGCGGATCGTTGAGCCGCTTTCCCCGAAGTCCCAGATATGAGTACAGAACGGCGGGATCCGCGCGTTTCCACGCTTTTTCGATCGCATAATGCATCGTCCGGCGGATCATCGGAATCGAGGTATGCATGCTCTGCTCAATATACGGATACAGTTCCTTCTTTGCGGTCGACCGAAGCTCCGGCGGACGGGTACGGATGAACCGCGCCGCAAGAAAGATATACCGGTAGCCGAGCAGCTTTGCCGGCACACACAGCGCGCGCATGACCGCGTTGATCGTTGCGTCCAGAAGTGCGTCCGGATCGCTGTACCTTGACCGCAGCATATCCTCCATCTCCTGCATTTCTTCCATTGTCATCAAACGATCCCCCCTCTGTTTAATCTGATATGATCTGCCGCACGGAACAGGAACGCCGCGTTGGACGGCGCGCCGCGATCCGATCGGACCGTGTATCCGAACAGGTTTTCAAGCAGCGCCGTATCCGCCCGTATCCACGCCGTGTCGATCGCGTGCCGCATGGCGTGCTCCGTGACGCCGGCGCTCACCCCCGTTTCCATCGAAAGAATCCCGTAAAGATCGTTTACGGATCGGACGTCGATCGCCGATTCCTGCGCAAGAATCAGACGAATTGCCTCGCGCAGGTATTCGAATCCGCTCAGTGAAACCGGAATGCCGATCTGCTGCAAAAAGCGTGAAATCTCGACCTCCGGATTGTTCCTGTTTCTGTGTCCTTCGGGAAACTGCGATATGCGGAAAAGGATATCCTTCGGATCGTCGTCCTTCGAAAAGCAGAACGTCAGCATTTCGGGCAGTCTGACATTGCCGACGGACTCCGAAAGAAGTAAAAAGATGTGATTCGGCCACAGAACCGAGCATTTTTGAACACGCGGCAAAAGAACGGACGGATCATCGGAAAGCAGCGCGTCGAACGGATCGCGAAAGAACCGTTCCAGAACCTGCGCCGTGTTTTTCAGCACGCAAAGCCGCACCTTGCCCGTTTCCTCCGCCGCATCCGCAAACGCGCGCGCCGTTTTCCGATCGCCCGACAAAAGCATAATCCGCATTGATTTTTTCCTCCCGTCCGCTCTTATTGTGCGTCGCGATGTTGGAAAAATCTACCGGTATTTTATGTCGGATTTCGGTAGAACGATGAAATAACGTCTATCCGAGCAGTTCTTCTTCCATCCATTCGGCATACAGGCAGTACCCGCGCGTCGGATGGCTGATAAAGACGTGCGTCACGATGCCGATCAGCCGCCCGTCCTGAATGAGAGGACTGCCGCTCATTCCCTGCACGATTCCGCCCGTCTGCCGGAGAAGCGCGGGATCCGTGATCTCGATCATGATTCCCTGCGTTTCCGGGGAGGATTGCACGTCGACGCGAATGACGTTTGCCGTGTATTCCGTGACCGTCCCGTTTGCCGCCGAAAGAATGACCGCCTCTCCCCTGTGCACCGCGCCTGCGGGCGCAATCTCCATCGAACGTTTATCGGCGTCGGAAAACTTCGTCAGCGTTCCCGCAATGCCGAACGGCGTATTCCGTTCGACCGATGCAACAGCGTCCTTGCTGCTCGTCGAAAACCGTCCGATCAACTCTCCCGCCGCGCTGCCGCCGCTCTTTCGGATCTGCACGATCGACGCTTCCGTCAGAAACCCCTTTGCCGGAGAAATCAGCTTCTGCGTGTCCACGTCCGTCACGCCGTGTCCCAATGCGGCATATGCGCCGCTTTCGTCGTCATAAAAAGAAAGCGTGCCGATTCCGGAGGTGCTGTCGCGCACCCATGCGCCGATCCGTTTTTCCCCGCCGCGATCCGATACGGGGCTTACCTGCACGGTAAACGCCTTTCCGTCCCGCAGGCAGGACAGTTCGCAGGTTTCGCCCGCAGCGGCGCAAAGGGCTGCAAAGGATTCGGAATCGGCAACCTTCTGTCCGTTGACCGCGCAGATCATATCGCCTTCGCGAAGTCCCGCCGATACGGCGGGCGAACGCGCGCCGTTTGCCGTGTCAATCCGGTCGAAGCCGACGATCTGGACGCCTTCCGTTTGCAGTACGACGCCGACCACGTCGCCGCCGAGAACGACGGTCCTCCCGTGCAACGCCGAGCGCACGGTTTTCAGCGGCAGAAATCCGAACAGTCGGATCTCCGTTTCGGGACCCGTGACGGATGAAAGACGCTCGTCGCCGCTTCCGCGGACAAAACGCGCATCCTTTGTCCGTGCGGCAATCGCCGGCGCGGCAAGATCGGTCTCCGCGTCCACGCAGTCCGGAAGATGCAGGACCCGATATACGCCCGGCAGGCAGTACCATCCGAGCACCAACACAACACACAGCGCGCTGCATATGCGCAGCAATCGTTTCATACGGTTCAACTCCTTTTCGATTAGAATATGAACCGTTTGAAAAAGCATACAAAAAAAGACCTCCGGAGAGGTCTTCGTAAGATATCGTTATGCCTTTGCAGATTCCAGAAGCTGCTTCGCGTGTTCCATTGCCGCCGCGTCGTTCTCGCCGCTGCCCATGATACGGGCGATTTCCTTCGGACGTTCCGCTTCGGTCAGCCGGCGCGTGATGCTGTGCGTTTTTTCCGCATCGGAATACTTGTATGCGACGTACTGCGCGTCGGCATGCGCGGCGATCTGCGGAAGATGCGTCACGCAGAGCACCTGATGCTTCCGTCCGAGCGCACGCATCTTTTCGGCAACGGCGTTTGCGACCATGCCGGAAATGCCCGTGTCGATCTCGTCGAAGATAAGCGTTTCGATCCGGTCCGCATCAGACAGCGCCGCCTTCATCGCCAGCATAATGCGCGACATTTCGCCGCCGCTTGCAACCTTGACGAGCGGCTTCACCGGCTCGCCGCGGTTTGCGGAAAGCAGGAACGATACGGTGTCGATGCCGGTTTCCGAAAGCTGCTCCTTCGGGATCTCCCTGAATTCCGTTTCCATTGCGGCGTGCGGCATGCCCATGTCGTTCAGTTCCGCAACAGTTTCCTTCATCAATTCCTTTGAAGCCGCCTTGCGGCGGTCGGAGAGCGCCTTTGCAAGTGTTCCGAAGGATTCGACGGCAGTCCGGTATGCCTTTTCAAGCGCGTCGATGCGGTTTTCGCCGTCGTTCAGAACGCGGTATTCGTTTTCGATCTTTTCGCGATACGCCAGGATTTCGGCAATCGTTGCGCCGTACTTGCGCTTCAGGTTCTGGATCGCCGCGAGACGGCTTTCCGTCTGTTCGAGAAGATCGGGATCGAACCGGAACGCGTCGCGTCCGTCGCGCAGTTCATACGCAACGTCCTCAAGGGAATAATACGCTTCGTCGGTCCGCTCCGAAAGCTTCCGGTAGGACTCGTCGTATTCGCCGATGCGGTTCAGCGCGTCGCGCGCGTCGGAAAGCGTCGACAGCGCGCCGCCTTCGGCGAACAGCGCGTCGTACGCTGCGTTCAGACCTTCCACGATCGTTTCCGCATTCCGCATGCGGAGCCGGTCGGCTTCCAGCTGCTCCTCCTCGCCGTCGACGGGCGATACCGCGTCGATTTCCTTCAGCTGATAGGCGATCGCATCGAGCCGCCTTGCGCGCTCCTGCAGACCGTTTTTCAAAATATTCAGATCACGCTCCGCCTGCAAGGCGTCCTGTCTTGCCTGCTCGACGCGTGATTTCAAACCGTCCGAATCGCTCTTGGCGTATGCGTCGATGAGCTCGAGGTGCGTTTCCGGATTCAGAAGCGACTGGTGCGCGTGCTGTCCGTGCAGGTCGACCAGCAGGTCTCCGACCGCTTTGAGCTCCGCGGTGCTGACCAGAACGCCGTTTACACGGCAGACGTTTCTGCCGCTTACAGACAGCTCGCGGTACAGCACGAGTTCGTCGCCGTTGTCAAGCTGATGTTCGGCAAGATATGCTTTCACAGGCGAATCCTTTGCAAGCAGGAACGTCGCTTCGACTGCGGCTTTGTCGGCGCCGGTGCGAATGCTTTCGCGGCTTGCGCGCTCGCCGAGCACAAAGCTGACCGACTCGATGAGGATCGATTTGCCTGCGCCCGTTTCGCCGGTCAATACAGAAAAGCCCGCATCGAAAGCAATGTCGGACTTATCTATCAAAGCAATATTCGTAACTTGTAAACGAGTGAGCACAACGCCCTCCGTTATTTCATCATTTTCTGGAACTTCTTGATGATTTCGGAAACGTTCTTTCCCTCACGCACGGCGACGAACACGGTATTGTCGCCCGCGATGGAACCTGCGATCTCCGGCCATTTCATGGAATCGATCGCTTCCGCCGCAACGGCCGCGCTGCCCGCCATCGTTTTGACGACGATCAGGTTGCCCGCGGACGTGATGGAAACGACGCAGTTTCCGAACAGGCGAATAAAGCGCTCCTGCAAATCGGATTCCGCCTTCTCGACCGTTGCATATTTATAACGTCCCTCTCCCGTAAGAACCTTGATCAGACGCAGTTCCTTGATGTCACGCGAGACGGTTGCCTGCGTCACATGGAACCCCTGCGCGCTCAAAAGCGCCGCAAGTTCCTCCTGCGTTTCAATGTTTTCTGCTGCGATCAGCTTCAAAATCATTGCATGTCTTTTCGGTTTCATTACTCCATACCTCAAATTAAATCAGTTTTTCCGAAATCAGACGGAACAGATTGCGATTCCGGAATGTCATCAGCTTTGTGACCTGCTCCGAACGGGTGACCGTGATGCGGTCGCCTTTCGAAACGGAACGGAACCGGTCTCCGTCGGCGGCCAATACCCCTTTTGCGTCCATGGTGATCGTGACGGACGAATCCATCGAACAGACCACCGGGCGAAAATGCAGCGTATGCGCGCAGATCGGCGTGACGACCATTGTTTCCAGTCCGTCCGCAACGATCGGACCGCCCGCGGAAAGCGAATATCCCGTTGAACCGGTCGACGTGGCGACGATCAGTCCGTCCCCGAACAGACTGCCCGCTTCCAGCCCGTTGATTTCAAGCGAGATCTCCATCACGCCGGAAAACGAGTGCTTGTAGATCAGAAGATCGTTGAAGCAGTCCCGAAGGTGTTCCCCGTTCACATCGACGGCAAGCATGGATCGTTTTTCGATCGTGTACGCGCCGTCGCGCAGCAGCTTCAGCACTTCCGGGAAACGGTCCTCCGTCCACTCGGTCAGAAAACCGATCCGTCCGCAGTTGACGCCGAACAGCGGAAGACCGTTGCGGCATGCGATCTGCGCGGTGCGAATGAAGTTTCCGTCTCCGCCGACAGCGACGATCGCCGCGTCTTCACTCGGCTTCACCACGCCGTTCGGATCAAGCATCGAGCAGGTAAATCCCTCTGCCTCCGCCATGTCGATAAGCCGTCCGGCTACGGTCACAAGCGATGCTTTTCCGGTATGCACCGCAAAAATAAGGTGCATAGCGCAACCTCCCACCTGTGAATATTACTCATTCATTATACAATCGAAAAATGAAAATGGCAAGGAAATTATGAATAATCTTTAACTGTTTTTGCCCAAAAAGTGCGCATTTTCTACAATTTCCGGGATGGAGTCCGAGATTTTATGCAGGGATGCGTCGTTTTTGGGACCGCCTTTCGCCATGTATAAAAGAAACTCGATATTGCCTTTCGGACCTGTAATGGGTGAAAACGACAGTCCCCTGACGCTGTATCCGGTCTGCTCCGCAAAGGCAAGCATCTCACGGATCACACGCTCATGCACCGCCGCATCACGCACCACGCCGTTCTTTCCGATCTCCGCACGCCCCGCCTCAAACTGCGGTTTGATCAGCGCAACAACTTCGCCCGTCTCTTGAAGACTTGCATACAGCGGCGGCAGAATCAGCCGGAGAGAAATGAACGAAACGTCAATCGACGCGAATGTGATCGGCTCCGGGAACCATTCCGGCGTCATAAAGCGCGCATTGGTACGCTCCATGACCGTAACCCGCGGATCGTTGCGCAGCGACCAGTCCAGCTGACCATAGCCGACGTCGATCGAATAGACGCGTTTTGCTCCGTTTTTCAGCATGACGTCCGTGAACCCGCCGGTCGATGCGCCGATATCCGCGCAGACGCGGCCGTTCAGATCAATCGGAAACACTCTGACCGCTTTGTCGAGTTTCAGTCCGCCGCGGCTGACGAACGGGATCGCATCCTCGACCACGGTAACCTCCGCATCCGCCGGAATCTCCTGCCCCGCCTTCTCGGCGCGCACGCCGTTGACACGGACCACACCAGCAAGGATCAGCGCGCGTGCCTTCTCGCGGGAGGGGCAAAGCCCTCTCGCGGTCATTTCCACATCCAGCCGAACCTTTGTCATGCTTCCTCCATCAGCTCCGTAAGCGCCTTTGTAACCGATTCCTCGGTGAACCCATAGCGTTCGCGCTGTCTTGCAACCGACGCATGCGTGATCGGCTCGGTCGGGAGCGCGATCGAACGAACGCGGCAGGGACTGACCGCGAGCGCGATTTTTTCACCGAGCGAAACGGTGTTCTCCTCCAGTACCAGAACGCGGATATCATTGTCCCTGAAATATGTGAGGATCTCCTCATCCATCGGCTGCAAAAACCGTGCGTTCACAAGACCGATACCGTGCTTTTTGGCGATCCATCTCGCAAGCGCAAGCAGCGTTCCGTGCGTGACGATCACGGTCTTTTGCAGCGGTTCGACGATTTCCCATTCGCCGAAATACAGTCTGGTTTTCATCGGAACATCCGGAAGCGACCCGCGCGGATAGCGCACCACGCTCGGTTCCGTCCGGGATATCGCCATCTCCAGCATGGCGACAAGCTCCTTCTGCGACGAAGGCGCGTACACGGCAAGATTCGGCATTGTCGAAAGGAACGCCGGGTCGAATACGCCCTGATGCGTCTCTCCGTCGGCGCCGACAAGCCCCGAACGATCCAGCGCAATCACGACCGGAAGATTCTGCAGACAAACATCGTGCAGCAGCGAATCGTAAGCACGCTGCAAAAATGACGAATAGACCGCAACAACAGGTCTGAGCCCGCCGCGCGCGAGTCCCGCCGCCATCGTGACGGCATGCGCTTCCGCAATGCCGACGTCGAAAAACCGGTCGGGATATTTCTCCGCGAACTCCGTCAGCCCCGTGCCGGTCGGCATCGCCGCGGTGATCGCCACGAGCTTTTCATTCTCCTTTGCCAGCCGGACCATTGTTTCGCCGAAGAGTTCGGAGCAGGTTTTCTGCCGTTCCGGACTGACCTTTCCGGTCATCACGTCAAACGGCGCGATGCCGTGGAACTTCTCCGGATTGTCGACGGCGAACGGATACCCCTTTCCCTTTGTGGTGATCGCATGCAGGATCATCGGCTTGTTCAGTTCTTTGCATCGACGCAGATATTTGACAATCTTCCTGACATCGTGACCGTCGATCGGCCCGAGATACAGGATTCCGAACTCCTCAAACGGCAGATTCGGTGCGAAAAAGCGCTTCGCACGGTTCTTGAAGTGTTCCATGTGCCGGCTCAGGAACTTCCCGAAACGGCTTGTTTCCAGCACGCCGGTCAGCCAGCGTTTGAACGTGTTGTACGTCCGGTTCGTTCGCATCAGCGTCAGCGAGTTTTTGAGTCCGCCGACGTTCTTCGAGATCGACATCTGATTGTCGTTTAAGATGATCAGAAGCGGCAGCTTGTCCTGCCCGGCGTCGTCGAGCGCTTCGAACGAGAGTCCGCCGGTCATGGCTCCGTCGCCGACCAGCGCGACCGCCATGTGTTTGTCTCCGTTCAGCCGCATTGCACGCGCAAGCCCGAGCGCCGCCGAGATCGCGGTGCTTGCATGCCCGGTATTGAACACGTCATGCTCGCTTTCGGAGAACTTCGGAAAACCGGAAATGCCGTTTTCCTGCCGAAGCGTGTCAAACGCGTCCTTTCTGCCCGTGAGGATCTTGTGTGCGTACGCCTGATGCCCGACGTCGAAGATCATCTTGTCGTTCGGACTGTCAAACACGTAATGCATTGCAACGATCAGATCGACCGCACCGAGACTTGACGCAAGATGCCCGCCCGTTTTGGACACGTGCTCGATCAAAAACGCGCGCAGCTCTTCACAAAGCGCGGGAAGCTGTTTTTCATCCAGCGCTTTGAGGTCCTGTATTCCGTTGATTGTATCCAGGATCGGATAGCTCATTTTAAATCGTTCTGCTCCGTAATGTATGTATCAGTTCACGCAGCGTCTCCGCCGCCTCGCCCGTGTACGGCGCAAGGATCGCCTCTGCACGGTGCGCCGCTTCCTCAATATAGCCCACGGTCTTTTCCCTTCCGTAGAAGGTCACATAGGTCAGCTTGCCTTCCTCCCGGTCCTTCTCCTCGTCCAGAAGATCGTCCGTCATCTGAAACAACAGACCGAGCGTATCGCCGAAGATGCGCATCGACTCCGCCTTGCGGGGATCGGACAGGTACGCGCCTGCGACGCATGCCGCACGGAACAACGCGCCGGTCTTGTTGAGGTGGATGCGTTCCAGCACCTCCGCGCTGCGTTCCGTGAGGTTCAGATCGTCGCTTTGCCCGCTGCCCATGGCGTACGCGCCCTCGAAGATCGCCTGCTTCGCCTCATCGTTCCCTCGCTGTGAGAACAGCACGAGCGCCGCTTTGGTCAGCAGCGCGTCGCCTGCAAGAATGGCGTTCGCTTCACCGAACCGCACATGATTGCTCGGCTTGCCGCGCCGGATCGCATCGTTGTCCATCGCCGGAAGATCGTCGTGGATCAGGGAATAGCAATGCACCATTTCCAGCGCGCACGCGAACGGCATTGCCTGTTCCTCACTCCCGCCGAGCATGGAATTGACAAGCAGCAAAAGCTGTGGCCGAATGCGTTTCCCGCCGTCCAAAAGACTGTACGCCATGCTTTCGTTCAAAAGCGGTACGGATGTATCTTCCGCCATATAGGTGCGCAGGGCGTGCTCAATACGCTCCGTTCTCTGCATCATTCCTTCTCCTTTTCCGATTCGTTCAGGCGCTTTTCATAGGCGTCGAGCGTCTGTACGCATTCGCGATAAAGCGCTTCTCCCTGCTCGAACAGCGAGATCATTTCCGCAAGGGGAACGTTGCCGGTCTCGAGCTGTGCAACGATCGCTTCCAGTTGTTCCTGTTTTTCCTCAAAGGTTTGTTCTTTCATACTGTTTCCTTTCCGGTGATCTCCGCATGTGCCGTTCCGTCCGCAAACCGGATCGAAACGGAATCGCCCGGTTCCGTCTGCCGGACCGAAGTGAGAATGGTCCCTTTTCCGTCGTCGATCAGCGCAAAACCGCGTTCAAGAGTGCGCTGCGGGCTGTACGCATACAGCCGTTCTTTTTCGCGTTCCAGCCGGTGATTCTGCGATTCCAGGATCCGTTCGCACCGCAGAGTGATCGCAGCGCGGTTTTCGTCCGCAGTCTGCCGCCGCTGTTCGATCGCGCGGTGAACGCGCATGTGCACAGCGTCGCCCCATAAAAGCTTCAGCCGGTCGGATTTTGCGCGGATCCCGTGCTGCAGCACATTGCCGAGACGGTCGCCGAGCGCCGACAGCGTCGCATGCAGCGCGTCACGTTCCGGAACGGCAAGCTCCGCCGCGGCGGAAGGCGTCGGCGCGCGCAGATCCGCGACGTAGTCGCTGATCGAAAAATCGGTTTCATGTCCGACGGCGGAAATCACGGGAATCGTGCAGCGATGAATCGCTTCCGCCACGGGCGGCTCGTTGAACGGCCAAAGGTCCTCCATGCTTCCGCCGCCGCGTCCGACGATCAGTACGTCGCAGCGTTTTTCGGCGTCCGCAAGATCGATCGCGTCGGCGATCTCCTTTGCCGCGCCCGTGCCCTGCACCGACGCCGGATAGAACACGATCGGCATGGACGGAAACCGGCGTCCGATGACCGTTTCGACGTCGTGCCGTGCCGCGCCGCTTGCGCTTGTTACCAGACCGACCGCCCTCGGCAGAAACGGGACCGGCTTTTTCTGCGATTCATCGAACCAGCCGAGCGTTTTCAGCTGCTCCTTATAGGCGGCGAACGCGGCGTACAGCGAGCCGTCGCCCTTTGCGATAAGTCCGGTCGCCATCAGTTGGAACCGTCCGTCCTTCTGGTACAGCGACGCCCTGCCCGCCAGCCGGACACGCTGTCCGTCCTTCGGAAGGAACCGAAGCCCCTGCACATACTGGCGAAACATCACGCAGTTGACCGAAGCAAGCTCGTCCTTCAGCGTGAAATACAGATGCCCGGAGGCATGACGTTTGACGCCTTCGAGCTCGCCTTCCACGGCAAGCTCCTTGAGATTCGGATCGAAGCCGAGCATCAGATCGACGTATTCGGTCAGCTCATGCACCGAAAAAACGGGTTTCATTGTTTCCATAGTCCGCTCCGATCCGCGCCGATCGCCGCGACCCCGACCGCATTGTCGGAGGACAGCTCCGGTCTGCCGAAATACAGATCGCCGGCAAAGCGCTTTTTGAGGAGTTCCCGCAAAAGCGCAGACGACGCAACGCCGCCGCAAACCAGAAACGGCATGTCGCCGTATGCCTGCACGGCGTTTTTGAACATCTTGGACAGCGTTCTTGCAAGACAGTCATAGACGCCGTATGCAAGTTCCGCGTCGGGAACGGTATGCAAAAGCCGCTGCGCTGCGGTCTCCGCGCCGGAGAAGGAGCAATCCGTGCCCTTGACGGCGCTTGTCAGTTTGACGTCCCTCTGCTCCGCCCGCACGGCAAGCGCTTCGAGATGCTTTCCCGCCGGGAACGGAAGCGACAGCGCCACGCCGACGCGGTCGACAAACTGCCCCGCGTGCAGGTCTGTGGAACGTCCGATCGTTTCGATGCGGTACGGCTCCGAAATATGCGGCTCGACGATCATCAGATCCGTCGTTCCGCCGCTGATGTGAACGGCATAAAACCGGTCTCGGTTCAGCAGCGTTTCGTTTCCGAACAGCGCAGCGCGAATGTGTCCGCTCTGATGGTTCGTGCGGACAAGCGGCACCCCGAGCGCCGCCGCAAGCGTCTCCGCCTGATGCAGCCCCGCCAGAAATACGGGCATGTAGCTTTCGGGCTCCGCTGTCGGCGCCGCGCTCACGGAAATGCAGGCGATATCGCTTCTGTCGATCGCCGCGAACAGGTCGCAAAGCAGCGGAGAAAGCTGTTTGACATGCTGAAACAGCCCTTCGGACTGCCGTAAACCGCGTTCTCCAAAAGCCACGGAAAGCATCGTCCCCTTTGAAAAGACGATGCTCTTTCCATCCGTACATGCGACCGAGGTGGTGTAACAGCTCGTGTCGATTCCGAGACTCAACGGTTTGTGCATGCTTCGTGTGACTTTGCCACGGCGCCCAGAACGCCGTTGATGAATCCCGCCGATTTCTCGCCGCCGAATTCTTTGGCGATCTCGACCGCTTCGTTCACGGTTGCGCCGACCGGGATTCCGGATTCATACAGGATCTCGTAGACCGCAACGCGAAGGATCGACAGGTCAACCTTTGCGATTCTGCCGATCGACCAGTCTTTTGCATATTGTTCGATTTCCGCATCAATCTCGGAAAGATGCGCGCGAACGCCCTCATAGAGGCGATCGGAGAAGAGCATGTCCTCCTCCGTGAGCATGCCCCGCTCGGACTGCTCCAGCGCATCCTCCATCGAATCGACGCCGCCGACCGTCTCCGCATAGAGACGCTTCATGGCGATTTCTCTTGACAGTGTATGGCTCATGCGTGTTTTCCTTTGAACAGATTCCGGAAGAAGTCTTTGACCGCGTCGAATCCGCCGCGATCGATCATACGGCCGAAGAAAACGGCGACGGCAACCAGAATGACCGCCAGCAGCGTCCACCAGCCGATCAGATAGATCAACAGCACAATGATCAGCGCCAGAACGCTCAGGATCACCGCCCATTTATGCTCCTGGAAAAAGTCTTTCATATCGATCCAACCTCCGTCCCGTTCGTTTACGTTCTCTTCGGCGGAATCTCCGCCTGATCGACGGTTACGTCAACGCGACCGACTTTCGTTCCGCAAAACGAAAGGATCGCGGCGTCGATTTCATCCTGAAGCGTGTGCGTCATCTCCAGCAGAGAGACCGTCGGCGCGGTCACGACGCGCACTTCGATTTTAACGTCGTTTCCGACTGCTCGGACTTTTGTTTTACAGCTTTTGACTTCGCTTCTGCTCTTTGCGGTACACTCCGCGATCTGCGCAAGCGTCGAAAACGATACATGCGTTTCGCCGAGCGCGGTTCTTTCAAGCAAAGCGGATTTTCTGAAACTCATACGTTCTCCGATCTTGCCGTTCTGTCGGGCTTGTCCGCATAGCACCGGAGTCGCCTCCGGCAGCGGAATCACTTTACGCGGTTCTCCGGTTTCGGAAGTTCCACAGGCGTCTCTTTGGCAAAGACGATCGAATTGACCGCGATGTTGACCTGAACGACCTTGAGCCCCGTCATGGTTTCGATTGCGTTCCTGACAGCTTCCTGTACGTTCTTGCAGACTTCCTGAATGCGGAATCCGTAACGAACGATGATGCTCATATCGACCGCGCATTCCACCGCGCCGATCTCAACCTTAATGCCCTTCGTATAGTTCTTCTTGCCGAGTTTTTCGCCGATTCCTTCAAATGCGGAACCACTCATCCCGTAAACGCCGTCCACCTCTGCGGCTGCCAGCGTTGCGATCGTTGCAACGACGTCCTCTGCAAATACGATCTTTCCGTCGTTTTCTTCGGATTCGATGGTAATGTTCTTATATTCGCTCATAAAAGTTCCTCCTGAGCTTTCAATTACTATATACGGAGGTAGTATACCATCTTTCTCACAAAAAGTAAACCCATGAAAGCGATTTCGCCGTCAAAGCGTCGTGCTGATCTTCACATTCTCCGCACTCTTCCCCGTTTCCCTCAGGACAATATCCAGAATCTGCGCAACCTGTTCATCATTCAGCGCATCCGCGCCGACCACAACGTTGACGTTTCCCTTATGGATCGACACGATGACGTCCGCAAACCCCTTCGCGCGGATCAGGTTTTCCACCGTAAGCTCGGTTTCCATCGCGTTCACAAGTTCCAGCTTCTGCCGCTGCGCGTCGGAAAGCGTTTCCGTGTCCGCGCCCTGCGCAACGATCGCATCCAGATACGCAAGCTCCTGTGTGCGGGTAACGTCGCGTTCCTCGCGATAGGATGCAAAGAACCCTGCGCCCTGCGCAACGCCCTGCGCAGATACCTGCGTGACCTCGGACGGCTTCTGCGCGCCGGATTCCTTCGCCGTTTCTTTGCCGCGATTGACCAGAATGTTCGTTACCACCGCCGCGACAAGCAGCAGACACAGTCCGACCGCCGTCAGTACGCGTTTGTTCAGCCATTTCCCGTAGCGTTTCATGAAGTCTTTCATTGTTTTCCTCCTGCTTGATGTGTTGAATTACGGTTCCGTATAGGACATTTCCAGCACTTCGATCCGGTCGATCGGAATCCCCGTGGCAACGTGGACCGCCGCCTGAAGCTTCTGCCGCACCGAAAAGTCCGACGCGCCTTCCGCAACGACGATCACGCCGCGGATCACGGGCTCCTTTTCGTACAGCACGATCGGCGCATGTCCTTTCTCTGTTTCGATCGTCGCGGGCTCGGTGACCTCGCGCACCGAACGCGAGGTCTCGCTTCCGCCCGTACCGTCCGCGTTTCGCACGTCCTCATCGGTCTGCCGCACGGTCGCGGTGACGATCTCCCCGTTCGTCTCGTACGTTACGAGCACATCCACCCTGCCCGCTCCGCGAATCTTTGAAAGCACGTTGATCAGCCGCTGCTCCAAAGCGTCGCGCTCACCTGTCCGCTCCCCCGTCGTATCGGTCTCCTTCGGCACATTCGCGGTCGTTCCGCCGCAACGGATCCCGCTTCCGAACAGATAGAAAAGGACGGCAAGAAGCCCGACGGCCGCATAGAGCACATATGTGAGTACGGGGTTCTTTTTTACCTGTGCCTTCCACCATGAAGCCACGGTCCCGCCGTCCTTCTTGTGCATTATAGTCCCCCTTTCATTGCAATATGCCTGTGATCTGTTCCGCAAGCAGTTCCAGAAACAGCAGTCCGATCGCCGCTTCCGCCGCCTTTTTTACCCCGGATCGCGGCAGGATCAGTTCGCACAGCGCAAGGATCAGCCCGAACGAAGCGAGCGTCAGCGCCGCCCTGACGATCCCGTTCACATCGTCCCTCCCGCATAAAAGACCGGCGCAAGCATGACGAGCGACATGGCAAGCGCGGCAAGTTCGCACAGCATCAGGATATGCAGGGTGTCCCCCATACCCCGCAAAAGGTCCGCATACGGCTTGCCGGACAACGGCTCGGACAGCAGCGACGACGCGCGCAGACAGCCGCGCGTCAGTGCGATCGACACCACCGGTTTCAGCGCAAGCATAAGCAGAACGACGCATCCGGTGAGTCCCAAAGCGTTCCGGACAAAGTGCATGCACCGGAACGCCGTGTCGACCGATTCGGAGAGAAGCGAGCCGATCGACGGTATGCTGCCCGCCGCGAACTTTGTCGTCTTCAGCAGCAGTCCGTCCGCACTGCCCGCAGCGACCGACCGTAACGCCGTAACGACCAGATAAAACGAGCAGGATGTCGCGAGAATCCATTTGGCGGCTCTTTGCAGCAGTTTTCCGATCGACGCAAGCCGTCCGGCGCCGCCTGCGTCCAGCGCGAGCAGCACGCCTCCGACGATCGCCGTCGGCATGACGCACGTTTCCGTCAGCTTCAGCACAATGTCCGAAAGCAGCGTATAGGACGCGGGCAGCAAAAGCGCCGTATTTTCCAGTCCGCAAAGCGACAGAAAGCCGACGATCGCAGGCAAAAACAGTTCCGCCGTGCGCTCCGTATTCGAAACCGAGCGGACCGCGCCGTGAATTTCCGCCAGCGCAAGGATCAGAACCGCTGCCGCGGCGCAGATTTTGAACGCGGTCTGCGCCGTCTGCGCAACGGGCGACGCTTCGGAAACGCCCCGCACCGAAGCGCCGAGAACGGCAAGCCCCAAAAGAAGCGCCGCCTTTGCAAGCGCGGATTTCAGGGAGGGAAGCATGCGCGAAAGAATCCGGTCCGGCTTCACATCGGTCACGGACGACTGCGTTTCGGCGAGCTGTTTCAACAGTTCGGACGGCAAAAGTGCACCGTCCCCGCCGTTCTGCCGAAACCAAGCGTCCCATTCCTTCAGGTCGATCGTTTCCAGCAGCGCGTCGACTCCGTCCTGCATTTCGTCCGTCTCCGCGTACAGGATCATCGGCGTCAGCAGAATAAGAATTGCAATAACGGCTTTTCTCACGGCGCCGCCTCCCGGATCAGAGACGCGCCGGTTTCAAGCAGCGTCACGGCCGCAGGCAGCGCGCAGGAGAGGATCAGGATCCTGCCGCCGATCTCAAGCGTGCCTGCAACGGCGTTCTGCCCCGCATCCCTTGAAATGTTCACGCCGAACTCCGTAAGATATGCGATGCCGAGGATCTTTACCACCGAGCCGAGCATGGCGGTCGGGATCCGATACTCCGCGCAGATGCCGCCGAACGCTTCCGCAACGCCCGTAAAGCGGACGATGCATTCCGCAAGAAGCAGAACTGCCGTCGCGCCGCCGATCAGAACCGCGTATTCCTGCCGCACGGTACGCATTTCATACGCCGTAACGGCGCCGATCAAGGCGATCAGAACCAGCTTTTCCATTTCAGTACAGGGAGAACGTGTGCCGCACGGTTTCCAGCAGCGAGCCGATCATAGAGAGAACGAGCATCATGGCAAGCACCAGCCCCGCGATCGCGGCGACCGTCGCAAGCTCCTCCCTGCCGTTCTGCCGGAGCAGCTGAACGATCACCGCCACCAGAATGCCGATACCGGCGATTTTGAAAAGAAGATTCACATCCATATCGTTTCTACCACAAAAGGATCGCCAGCCCCGTGCCCGCAAGCACACCGGAGACCTTTATTACCCGCGCCTGTCTTGCTTCCGCCTCCGCTTCGGTTTCGGCGCGGTCGAGTACGGACGACAAAAGCTGCGTCCGTCTGACAAGGTCGCTCCGCGCCGCGGAGGACAATCCCGAAAGAAACTGCCGCAGCCCCGCGCGCACCGTTTCCTGCCCTTGCAGGCGTTCGCATGCCTGTTCCGCCGCGTCGACCTCCGTATACCCCTGCGACAGCGCGTCGAGGTAGCTTTGCAGCAGTTCGGAAAACAAGCCATCCCGCTCCGCCGCAAGCGTCGGAAGCGAGCTCGAACCGGCGGCGATCCGTTCCGAAAACAGCTGCAGATCGCTCCGAAGCGACCGAACGGTTTTCAGACGCGCCGTTTTCTTTGCGCCGAGACGGACGCCGATCAGCGCGCACAGCCCGAAGAGCAGGGCGATCCCGACGGTCTTCACGTTTCCGAACCGTCAAGACGGTTTTCCTTCTCATCGCAGACCGCGCGGCACCGTCCGATGCCGTGCAGGATCACGATTCGTTTGAATACGCCTTCCGAGAGCAGCATACGGATCGCCGGACGCATACGAAGCTCCCGAACGGATGCGCCGTGCGCGGTTGCGAGGACCGTAACGCCTTTCCCGCGCGAATCGAGCAGCGCCGCGGCGTCCTTTTCGTCGTTCAGCTCATCCATCGCAAGGATATCCGGGGAAAGCGTGGAAACAATCCGGACCATTGCGTCCGCCTTCGTAATGCCGGAAATGACGTCCGTACGCATCCCGAGATCGAACGCGATGCAGCCGGATGCGTCGCCGGAAAGCTCAAAGCGCTCGTCCGCGACGCCGACGCGGGATGCACGCACGCCGTACAGTCCGTCGGAATTGATGCGGATCAGATCCCTCAGCATCGTCGTCTTGCCGCATCCCGGCGGAGAAATGAGCAGCGCGGAAAGAAAGCGCCCGCCCTCCGTAAGATACTTCAGCAGCGGCTTCGCGCAGTCTTTCACCTCGCGCACGATGCGGATGCAGACGCCGGAAACCGTCGAAAAGCCGAGCACGTTTCCCTCCGTTCGCACCATTCTGCCGGACAGACCGACGCGGCAGCCGCCGACCGTGATGAATCCGTCCCTCCGCTCGTTCTCCCACGCATACGCCGAGAACTCCGTGAGCCGCACGGTCAGCGAGCGCAGCTCCTCCGCCGTGATCATCGGCGCCCCGTTGTTGCCAAACACGATCCGGTCGGAACCGTCGAACACAAGCTCCAGCGGCATGTCGCGTCTGAGACGGATCTCCAGAAGCGGCGCGTCGTCGTCCAGACGTTCCAATACCTCGGCAACGCTTTTCGGCAGCATCGGCATCCATTGTTTTTTCCAGTGTTCCATGCTCGTCCCTCCCGGTTTCATCTCTATGCATGGAATCACGCGGATATGAAAACGCCGCCCGACGAGTTCCGTCGAACGGCGTAATTGGTTTCGGTTTTACAACAGCTTTCGGAATGCAAGTCCCGTGGTATGCGGCGACTGCGGCGGATCGCCGGCGAACGCGGCGCGAATCAGCGAAACCGCCTCCTCCTGCGTTTCGGTCGTGAGATAGACCGCATAAAAGTCCAGCGGCGGAAGCTGTTTGTCGCAGAGATACAGCGGCACGCTGTTCAGAAGCGTGGAATAGCGGCGCTCCCTGCAATACAGCGGAAAGCTCGCGCCCTTGCGGTCGGTCACGACGGGACGTCCGTCGCAAGCCGCGCACCCCTTGTCGGTTCGCGCGGGGCACGAGCGCAGCTGCATCAGCGGCAGCCGTCCCGCGACGATCATGCCGAGCGGAATGTCGCTTCCGAGATCGCGCAGCTTCGGCGCGGAAAGCTCGAACGACGCAAACAGCGCGGCGACGCCCATCTGATGATACGCTTCGATCGCATCGCTGTTGGTCACATTCAGTCCGTACCCGCCGACCGGAACGAGCCCCGCCTCTCTTGCCATGCGGATCGCGCCGATGTTCTCGGCAAGGGCGTATTGAAGTCCGTTTTCTTTCAATGCGCGGAGCGTTTTCGCCACGCGCGGCTCCTCGTCCGGATAAACGAGGATCGGGATCTCGCCGACCGTGCGGTCGGTAATACATTCCGGATGTGCAAGGAGCGCATCGATCGGAAGCGAAAACCATGCGATCTTCGGATCCGGCGAGAACTGCCCGAACGACGCAAACCGCACGCAAAGTTTCGGTTCCGCTTTTCTGGGTTCGGCCGCGATCGAAAGATCGGGTTCTTTGACCCGTCGATCCGGAATTGCCGCACGCGCCTCGTACAGCGCGTCCAGCGCATTTCGCCGCAGCGCATTCAGCGCGGATGCGGGAAGCATCAGTCCGTCGTCCAGTTCGCAGGAGACGGATTCGCAGAAGAACGGCGTTCCGCCCGTTTTTTTGAGGTTCTTTTCGACGGAGGAAACGTTCAGCGCGGTGTGCAGCGCGATTTCCGGCGTTTCGCCGGTGACGGAAACCGTATGCGTTCCGTCGGTCACCGTCAGCGCCGCCGGCCGATCCGCAGCGATCCGGATCCGCATCGAGACCGGAACGGTGCTCTTCGGGCCGCGATACAGTTCGCGAATTCCCGAGAGAACCGCCTGCGAACGCTTTGCGTCCTCCTGCGTGCGAACGCCGAACATCGTGTGGTTGCGCTTGCCGGTATAGTACCCCTCCGTGAACCCGCCGCGGGAAAAGACGTCGCGCAGCATCTGCTCGGAATACGGCTCTCCGTCGCGCACGCGGCGCACCGCGTCGACCGCCGCGGCAACGTACTCCGGCGATTTCAGACGTCCCTCGATCTTCAGCGAGGAGACGCCGATCTCGCGGTAAACGGGATAGTGCGCAATGTGCGACATATCCTTCAGAGAAAGCGCGTATGACGACCCGTTGCAGACAAACGGCAGACGGCATGGCTGTGCGCACATGCCGCGATTCCCGCTCCGTTCCCCGAGCATGGCGGAAAGGTAGCAGATGCCAGACGCGCTCATGCAAAGCGCGCCGTGAATAAAGCATTCCAGCTCAATGTTCGTCTGCTCACGAATTGTACGGATCTCGTCGATCGAAAGCTCGCGCGCAAGGACCGCGCGTGTAAACCCGAGCTCCTCCAGCATTTTGACGCCGGAAGCATTGTGCACCGCCATCTGCGTAGACCCGTGCAGCTGCAGTTCCGGACAAATCTTCCGTGCCAGCCGCGCGACCGTCATATCCTGCACGATGATCGCATCCGCACCGGAAGCGGCGATCTCTTTCAGCGTGTCGGCGACTTCCCTGCGCTCCTCGTCCCGCACAAGCGTATTGACCGTGACATGCACGGCAACGCCGTGCGCGTGACAGAAGCGAACCGCCTCGATAAGGCGCTCGCCCGTGAACTGCCCGGCGTTTCGGCGCGCGTTGCATGCGCCCGCGCCGAAATAGACCGCGTCGGCCCCCGCGTATACGGCGGCTTCAAGCGAGCCCTCGGCGCCGACAGGCGCAAGTATTTCTGGATTTTCAGGGTTTCTTCCGTTCATCAGCACTTATTATACCGGTCGGAACGGCGTTTTGCAACCGCATTTTTCTCTTGCCAACCCGAAACGTTTTTGGTAAAATACAAAAAGGCATATTGGGGGTACTTATGGAAGAAAACAACATGCAGACTCCGGAAACGACGCCGGAAACCGTTCCTGCGCAAACCAAGAAAAGAAAACGCCGTTTCGGCGACCGTCCCGACGGGTATCGGCTTCGTTCCCTGCAGCCGATGTCCAAGGTCTCGCCGTACATCATGCCCAACCGTTCGGGCGCAAGCGTGTATTTTCATGAGTCGATCGAAATCACCGAAGCGGAAAACTACATCCGCAAAAAGAGGAATCAGGGGCTCAAGAACTTCGGTTTCATGCATCTTTTGCTTGCCGCGTACGTCCGCGTGATTTCGCAGCGCCCGCAGGCGAACCGGTTTTTATCCGGTCAGCGCGTCTACTCGCACGGGGACGATATCGTTGTGAATCTGACCATCAAGCGGGAAATGACGCTCGAGGCGGAGGAAACCATCGTCAAAATGCACTTCACGCCCACCGACACGGCGGATGATATCTATTATAAACTGCAAAAACTGATCGAGGAAAACAAGGAAGTCAACCCGGACAGCAATTTCGACAATACGGCAAAGATCTTCAACTACATCCCCGGTCTCGTTCTGAAATTTGCAATCTGGTTTTTGAAGCTGCTCGACTATTTCGGTCTGCTGCCGAAAAAGCTGATCGAGGTCAGCCCGTTCCACGGTTCGATGTTCATCACCTCGATGGGCTCCCTCGGCGTTCCGCCTGTCTTCCATCACCTTTATGACTTCGGCAACATTCCGGTGTTCCTTTCGTTCGGCGCAAAATACAAGAAGACCGAGCTGAAGCCGGACGGCACGCCGGTGCAGAAGAAATACATCGACTACAACATCGTATGCGACGAGCGCATCTGCGACGGCTTCTACCTTGCCTCCTCGTTCAAGCTGTTCAAGACGTACTTCCGCAATCCGCACATCCTTGACGAAAAGCCGACGACGGTCGCTCACGATGTCGACTGACCGAACGAAAAAGAAACGCGGGTTTCCCCGCGTCGACCGCATCAAAATCATCGAGTACGTATGCATCGGACTCGTGATTTTGCTGTTTTTGGGGCTGGCGATCTTCTACGGCGGGAAAAAGACAGACCGCGCCGCAACCGATGCGGAAGCGTCCCCCTCGCCCGTTCCGACCGACGACCCGTCGATCCGCGGCATGAACATTCTGGATGCGCTGGATCGCGCCGGCTTCGAAACCGTTTATCACACGGATCGCTACGACGTGAAGTTGCCCGACGGCGTTGCCTTCGACATGCGCATGGAATCCGACGACAAAGGACTTGTCCGGCTGTCGTTTGAAACGCTTTTGTGCGCGGATTTAGATGACGGAACGGAGACCGCAAACGTGATCAGGGAGAAAAACCGGCAGACGGTCGCCGCTTTGCGCGCGCTGCTCGATTCCGTTATGCCCGTCTTTCGCCGCACAATCGCGGACAGCGATACGATCGTCAAACAATGCCGGAAGGTCGCGGAAACCGGCGAGCCGTATTCAAAGCATTTCGGCAAGTACTCCGTTCGCATCAGTTCCGACCCTTCGGTCGTTCCGCAAACGGTTATGATCCTGTTTGTGCGGGATCCGTAACGGAGGCGTTTATGCGGCATATTCTGATTACCGGACGCGTCGGCGTCGGCAAATCCACATTGATCCGTTCACTGCTTCGTGAAATCCCCGTTCCGGTCTGCGGTATGATCACAAAAAAAGAAGCCGCCGGACCGGACGGCTTCTGTCCTGTTTATATCCATACCTACGGAGAACCGAAACACTTTGACGACCGTAACCGCGTCGGACTCTGCCGTGAAGGAAAGAGCATTGCATTTCCGGACGCGTTCGACCGGTTTGCCGGAACAATGAATTATCCGCATAACGGCGTGATCGTGCTCGACGAGCTCGGATTCCTGGAAAATGAAGCCCAGCGGTTTACCGAAGCGGTGATGCGCACGCTGGATGAAGCGCCGGTCGTCATTGCCGCCGTACGCGACAAGCAGACGCCGTTTCTGGATGCCGTTCGTTCGCATCCGCGCGCACGCGTTTTCCGGATTGACGAACAGAACCGCGATGCGCTGCGCGAAACGCTTTTGACCGATCTTCCCCTGCTTCTTCCGGACCTGTTCCGCTGATTCTATTCTTCATCGTCAAGGGGTTTCCCCATTGACTGCTTCAGACGCATGCGATCCCACAGACCGTATTTTTCGGTGTTGGTGATGGCATGCATCATTTTGACGTCGGCGTCCGGCACGATCGTGCAAAGGTATTTGATGAGTTCCTTTGCCTCTTCCCGCTTCGTTTTTCCCGCAATCTCGCAATTCGGCGGAAGCACCGGCAGATCCAGCTGCTTCGCTACGGAAAGGCAGTATTTTTCGGGCACATAGATCATCGGACGGATGACCGTGATGTCCTTTCTGGACAGATATGTAATCGGGGCAAACGTATTCATTCGCCCTTCATAGAGCAGCGACATCAAAAACGTCTCCAGCACGTCCTCGCGGTTGTGCCCGAGCGCGACCTTGTTGCAGCCGCGCTGTTTCGCCGCAGTATTCAAAGCGCCGCGCCGGAGCTTTGCACAGAGCGCGCACGGCGAACGTTCCGCGCGGTATTCGAACACGACCTTGCCGATTTCGGTCGGGAGTACTTCAAACGGAATACCGATGCGTTCCGCGTATTCTTTGATCGGCGCCGTGTTCTGATACTTCAGTCCGAGGTCCAGCATGATCGCGATCACGTCGAACTTCGTATAGGAGAATCGCTGATACAGCTTCATCGCCTGCATCAGAAGCAGGGAATCCTTCCCGCCGGATACGCCGACGCAGATCCTGTCCCCGTCCTCGATCATCTTGAATTTTTCATCCGCCCTGCGGATGCTGCCTAAAATCCGTTTCATATTCGTGTCCTCTTCGGGTTAAGTATAACGCAGGACGTGCACGGTGTAAAGAAAGAATGATGCGTTATAAATGTAAAGTTAGAATGAAATTCCTGCAGAAAGATTGCGAATGCTTTTTTTCTTTGTTATACTGTAGCCGATCATTCGGGAGGCGCACATGAACTTTACGGATATTCTTCTGATCGGCGTAGGCCTGTCCATGGATGCATTTGCGGTATCCATGTGTCAGGGCGTATCCATGAAGAAGCTGGACCTTCGCCGCGCAGCGCTGATTGCGCTCTTTTTCGGCGGGTTTCAGGCGCTGATGCCGCTGATCGGATTCGCGCTCGGCTCAACGTTCGCCTCCGCCGTTACGATCGGTCCGTGGATCGCCTGCGCCCTGCTTCTGATCATCGGCATCAAAATGCTGATCGACGGGATTCGCGATAAGGACGACGAACCTTCGGACATCGGCACGATCGGACGGCTGTTTGTTCTCGCGATCGCTACGAGCATCGACGCATTCGCCGTCGGCGTTTCGTTTTCGATGCAGGAAGGCATCGTTTGGTTCGGACAGGGAACCAGCATCTTTCTTGCGGTCTCCGCAATCGGTCTGACAACGTTTATCCTGTCGCTGATCGGCGTCTGGATCGGCAACCGGTTCGGCTTGAAATATCATCGTGCCGCCACGATTTTCGGCGGATGCGTTCTGATTGCGATCGGCATTAAAATCCTGCTGGAAGCGCTTGGCATTCTTCCGGATTTTTTGCGATGCGATGCAGTATCTGCCGCAATCGTTCTGCATATCCTTAACGTATGAGAAAAGCTTCTGCAAAAACAATCGTACCGGTTGTGCTTCTGTTTGTCGTGCTTGCCGCGCTTGCGGCGGTAACGACCTATGCTTTGTCTCTCAGAAGCCGGAACGAAACGACCGTTCCTTCCGCTGCACCGCAATCCTTTGCCCCGGAAGAGGCGAAAGCGCTTCGCACCGCCGTGCCGGAAACGCCTTCCCCCGCGCCTACGCTTGCGCCGATCCCCGCCGATCCGACGGACGATCCGCGCACCGAACGAACGGTGATGGCGCCGTTCTGGTCGGAGGGCGGCATTTTCTTTGAAAACGGATACAAGAGCCCGACGCTTTCGGTCACCGTTACGACGCATGTCGATTCCAAGATGTTTTCGAAAGCGCTCGTTTATTATGTTGCGGACATTTACGTGTCCGATGTGACCCAGATCCGCACCGCTGCCGCAAGCGGAACCTTCTCGAAGGGCGGGAGCGGCAAGATGCAGGCAGTTTCGAAGAGAGAAAACGCGCTTGTCGCGATTTCCGGAGACTACTACAGCGTGCAGAAAAAAGCGATCGTCATCCGCAACGGCGAGGTTTACCGGAAATCGATCAGCTCCGCCGATATCTGCCTTCTTCTGCGCACCGGCGAGATGGAAACCATTTCCGGTTCCGAAACCACCCTGAACGACGTTCTGGAGCGCGATCCCTGGCAGGCATGGCAATTCGGTCCGTCCCTGCTTACGGAAGGCGGAAGGGCGCGAACTTCTTTCCCGAACACTTCGATCTCGCCCGGAAACCCGCGCAGCTGCATCGGGTACTACGAACCCGGTCATTACTGTTTTGTTCTGGTGGACGGACGGCAGAAAGCGTCCCGCGGGCTCTCGCTCAAGGAACTCGCCGTTTTGATGGAATCGCTGGGATGCAAGAAGGCGTATAACCTCGACGGCGGCGCATCCGCGCATATGTACTGGAAGGATCGCGTCTTCAATCATCCGAGCGGCGGCGGACGCAAGATATCCGACATTATCTATGTTGCAAAGGAGGACTGCCCCTCCGCACGATTCTATTACGGAAAGGACGGGGCCGACAAATGAAACGTTTGCTTACCCTGATTTGTATAACGGTTCTTCTGCTGCTTTGCGCGTGCATCGGACAAAAAGAAGCGGAGATTACGCCCTCTGCCGTGCCGGAACCCGTTCCGACCGCAGTCGGCGAGGACGAGCTTGTTTTTGTGACCCCGGAGCCGACGCCCACGCCCGAGCCGCCGACGCCTACGCCCGAACCCACGCCCACGCCGGAACCTACGCCTTCCCCGACGCCGGAACCTACGCCGGAACCCGACGGATTGATCGGCTGGACCGAGGGCGGATTTGTTCCGAAGGAAGAAACGGTCGTCGGCGAAACGGAATACATCGGCGAAAACCTGCATTTTACGGTCACAACGGTGGTCGACAATGAACTGTTCGGGCATCGGCTGACCTACTACGTGACGGACATCTATCTGCGCGATATTCACAGTCTGCGCACGGCTGCGGCGAACAGCTTTAAATCCAAGAACCGTGATCGCGACCGCGATACCGTAGCGAATATCGCCCAGCGCAGCAACGCGCTCCTGGCGATTTCGGGCGACATGTATAACGCGCATTCGCATCAGCTTGTCATCCGGAACGGCGTCGTTTACGACTCGAAGCTTTACAGCAACTGGGAAGTCTGCTTCCTGTATCTGGACGGAACAATGGAAACGATGACCGCGGAGGAATACAAATCCGCGACGCTGCGCGACGATATCTGGCAGGCATGGCAATTCGGTCCGTCGCTTCTCGACAAGGACGGTCACGCGCTTACGAAGTTCCCCACCTCGCAGGTAAAACCCCTGAATCCGCGCTGCGCGATCGGATATTATGAGCCGGGACATTACTGCTTCGTGACCGTTGACGGACGGCAAAGCCATTCACGCGGTCTGGAGCTCTTTGAACTTTCCAAGCTGATGGAAATGCTCGGCTGCAAGATCGCCTACAACCTCGACGGCGGCGAATCCGCCTCGCTCTACTGGAACGGCGACATCTACAGCAAGCCCTGCAACGGCGGGCGATTCATGGCGGATATCGTCTATCTGGTCGACGGCGATCCCGAACCGAATTCCTGAATACAAAAAACGGCGGCTCCGATCGGAACCGCCGTTTTCATTTGTCAGAAAATCCATTCCATATACCTTCGGTAGGTCGTAAACCCGATCTCCTCGTAAAACGCCAGCGCATCGGCGTTGAATTCCCACATATTGAGCTCAATCCGGGAGAAGCCGAGCTCCTCCGCATACGACCGGATAAACTGCATCAGCTCCGTGCCGACGCCTGTCCTGCGATATGCTTCATCCACGCAGAACTCGTCGATATCAAGATAATCCCGTTCCGTCATAAACGGCGTTTCCGGTCTTGTGATATGGTTCAGCACCGCATATCCGCTGATCACGCCGTCGCGCTCACAGACGACGATCCTCTGCCTCGGATCGCTCCATATCGTATAAACATGATCGGAAAGCTCCTTCGGAAAGCCGGGCTTGAAAATGTCCGAACGTCCCTTCACATGCAGATCATTGACCTGCCTGCGCAATTCGTTCACGCGTTCCAATTCGTTCTCTTTTGCAAGCCGTACCGACATAGCCCCTCCTTTTTCAAAACAAAAAAAATCGCCGCGAACGATTCGACGTTTGCGGCGATATGGTCGAGGCGACTGGATTTGAACCAGCGGCCTTTTGGTCCCGAACCAAACGCGCTACCAAACTGCGCTACGCCTCGACATTGGAGCCAAAGAGGGGACTCGGACCCCTGACCTACGCATTACGAGTGCGTCGCTCTACCGACTGAGCTACTTTGGCGGACCTTTACTATTATAGGCATAGGCAACAAATCTGTCAAGCATATTTTTCGAACTTTTCCATATATCATTTTCCGGTTAACTGCATTTCCTCCCTTTCCGTTTCCGGCTGCACTTTCGTCTGATCCGGCGTACGATCGGATGCATTCCTCTCCTCCGCGCAGCATATAAACGAAATATCGTGCCTGTTCATCGAAGTTTTCCCTTTTCCGTTCTTTGTTCATAAAATTCCCCATTATACTTTACACCATGTTCATAGTTTGTTCAAGAGTTATTCATATTTTTATCGCCGTTTTTTGTCGTTTCCTTCATATTTTTCCGACAATTTTGACATAATTCTCCTTTATACTCTAAATCGAGATACAGGAAAGGAGATTTTGTGATGAGCAAGTTAGAAATGAAGAGATTGTATCGCCGGATCGAACGGGCGTCCCGCCTCCGTACGCATGTCTTTTACAGAAAGCTGAGCTCGCTGCTTTTGAATTTATTTTGATCGGCGACGCTGATCCGCGGGACCGGTATTCCCTCCTGCGTGCCGGTGCCGTGTCGCTGTTTTTGCGGCCTTGATTCCGCAACCCATTCTGCAAACAAAAAAGAAGCGGTTATTTCCGCTTCTTTTCGTTTCCTTACGATCTTATGAATGCAGCGTCCACGGCAGCGGGAGCGTATACTCCTCGTTCTTCTCATCGAACGGATAATACTCCTCCCGGTTGTTCGGATCGTCGAACCGGTTGAAATCGTCAAAGACCGGCGAATAGGTCAGCGCATGCATCGTTCCTTCCGTTTCATTGATCTGCAGCAGCCGCAGATACCCGCCTCCCCCGTCGAACAGAGACGCCTGATAGTTGAACAGCATCTGATAAACGGTACGGTCCTCCCTGCCGTCCCTGTCGTCGTCAAACGATTCCGGGAAGCAGTATGAGCCGTACTTGTGTCCGCATAGCACCATATAGAGATTCGGCGTCTTCTTCACAACCTGATCGTGCCATCTTTTGCCGTCCTCGGAAAGCGTCTGCGTCTTGGTATAGTAATCGTGCAGGCACAGCACGCCGACGCGGTCCGGATAATTTCTGAACACGTCATACACCCATTGGATCGCCTTTTTGGTCGGTCCGAATCCCATATAAACAAACAGGTAATCGGTCTGTCCGATCGTGATGAGATCGTAGTGCCCGCGGTTGTTTTCAAAGCTCCCGCCGTACCACGGCTTGTCCCTGTACCGTTTTTCGCCGAAACGCGCGCAGAACGTTTTGTAACCGATCGGGTCCAGCACATCGTGATTTCCGGCAAGCACGCCGTTCGGGATATCGTCGATCATTGCCTGTGCCCGGTCGGCAACGTCCCATTCCGAATCGAGGTCGGTATTGTGCACAAGATCGCCCGTGTTGATGATGTAGGAAAGCTGCATCTCGTCCCGGTGATCCCGCAAAAACGACGTCATCGCATAATAGTATTCGGGAAATTTCTTGGAGTAATGCTGCGGATCGCTCATCCATGCGATCGTATAAACGCCGTCCGCCACGATATATCGCGGTGCGGCAGTTGGTTCCGCCGTCGGCTCGGGCGTCGGTTCCGCGGTCGGCTCAGGCGTTCCCTCGGAAACCGGCGGCATCGCAGCGTTCGCCGTCGCCTCTGCGGTTTCTTCGGTCGGCAGCAGAACGATCTCCTCCGCCGCAACTTCCGGCGCAGCGCTTTCGGGCGGCTGCGCTTCTTTTTTGCCTGCGCAGCTGATGAGCATCAAAAGGCATATCGCCCCTATAAAAAACCTTTGAAACCGTTTCACGGCGCTTCCTCCGCGTGATCTTTGCTGTATCGTATCACGATTGGAAAAGTATGTCAAATCCGTCCGTGCTGTTTGAACGCGCGGCAGGAAGGACAGACTATTTTCCGGAGGTGATTTCCCTGCAAAAAGTTGAGATCACAAATATCGACACGTCCCGTCTGCCGCGTCTGAAGCCGGAAGAGATGCGTGCGCTTCTGATAAAGGCGAAATCGGGCGATTCGGAGGCGCGCGAGCGGTTTATCTACTCCAATCTGCGCCTCGTTCTTTCGGTTGTGCAGCGTTTCGCCGGTCGCGGCGAGCTTGCAGACGATCTGTTTCAGGTCGGCTGCATCGGTCTTATCAAATCGGTCGATGGATTCGACCTCAAGCAGAATGTCCGCTTCTCCACCTATGCGGTGCCGATGATTGCGGGCGAGATCCGAAGGCATCTGCGCGATTACAGCGCCGTCCGCGTTCCGCGCTCCATGCGCGATACCGCGTACCGCGCCATGCAGGCAAAGCTGCGGCTGACCGACGCCCTCTCACGCGAACCGACCGTCGGTGAGATTGCGAAGGAACTCGGCATTCCGGAAGCGGACGTGGTGTTTGCGCTCGATGCGATCTCCGACCCCGTTTCCCTGTACGATCCAGTGTTCAACACGGACGACGATACGCTATGCGTGCTCGACCAGATCTGCGATCCGAAGGACAGCGAAGCGAAACGCATCGACGCGATTGCCCTCCGGGAAGGCATCTCGCACCTCGGAGAACGCGACCGGAAGATTCTGAATCTCCGGTATTTCGCCTGCCGTACCCAGGTGGAGGTTTCCAAAGAGATCGGCATCTCGCAGGCACAGGTCTCCCGGCTTGAGAAGAATGCGCTGAAACAGCTTGAAAAATACGTCAGGTCATGACTGCAGACGCACGATCTCGCGTTTCAGTCGCTTCATGATCCGTTTTTCGAGGCGGCTGATATAGCTCTGTGAGATGCCCATGGCGTCCGCGACCTGCTTCTGTGTCTGCACCTCGCCGTTTTTGAGCCCGAAGCGCAGGTCGATGATGTCCCTTTCCCGCTCCGAGAGCTTGGAAAGCGCTTTTTTCAGCAGCTCGCGTTCGACCTCGTCCTCCATGTCCTTGCTGACGACGTCCGGATCGGTTCCGAGCACATCGGAAAGCAGCAGTTCGTTGCCGTCCCAGTCGACGTTCAACGGCTCGTCGAAGCTGACCTCGAGCTTCAGTTTGGTCGTGCGACGAAGATGCATCAGGATCTCGTTTTCGATGCAGCGCGAGGCGTAGGTCGCAAGCTTGATCTTTTTGTCGGCTTTGAACGTTTCGACCGCTTTGATCAGGCCGATCGTGCCGATGCTGATCAGATCTTCCGTCTGCACGCCCGTATTCTCGAACTTGCGCGCAAGGTATACGACCAGACGAAGGTTGTGTACGATCAGCTTATCCTTCGCTTCCTTGTCGGTCGGCGCAAGCGCGATGCATCGCGCTTCCTCCTCGGGATCCAGCGGCGGCGGCAGACTTTCGTTTGAATGAATGTACCATAAGGTATTGCGTCTGCCAATGCGAAGCCGCACGAACAGGCGTGCCAAAATACGGTAAAACCATGTGATCATTTCCTGACCTCCAATCATACGGTAAGAGACATTCCGGCAGAATCGCCTGCGCTGTTCCGATCGGCTCCGGCGCCGTTGCGCAGACGCAGTCGACCGAGGCGTTTCCGTACTCCGGCAGCGAAACGGATATCGGGCGTTCCCCGTACAGAACGCCGCCCCCGGAAAGCTTCTCGAACGGGATCGGGCGTTCGGGACGGTCGATCTCGCATGCAATCAGAATTACGGGAAGCCCGGAAATCGGTTCCTTCAAAAGATTCCCGCTATCGATCAGCGCGTCAAGGCAATGGGTATGCTCTTTGAGCCGCACAATGACGCGGGTATGCAGGGCGCGCCGTTTGCGCACCGTCAGCAGTCCGCGGATCAGTCGCGGCAGGCAGAGCGCAGCAAACGTCGAAAACAGCGCCGCACGCAGCGGGACGGTGCCGATCATTGTTCCGTCCGCATAAACGGTACCGCCGAGCCAAAGCGTCAGAAACATCGCCGTGCCGCCCGTAAGCGCGGCGGACAGCAGCAGAAACGGAATACATTTCCATGCCCCCGAACGCCGGAACAGCGGCAGCGAAAGCAGCAGAAAGGAGCCGATCTTAACGAGCGGCGTCCGGAGCAGCGGAACATAAAACAGCGAAAGCAGCGCATACACGGCGCCGAGCAGCGAAACGCCGAGCGCGGGCAGAATACGCAGCCGCACGCCCATCCATGCCGCCGCGAGCAGATATACGCAGCAGTTCATCAGCGTGTTGTCCAAAAGGAACGGCTCGATCGCAAGCTTCATGCCACATGGATGACCATTACCGTCATGTCATCCGATCCCCCGCGCGACTGTGCAAGCCGCAGAAGCGCATCTCCCGTTTTTTTCGGATCGTCCGCGACCGCACGGATCGCCGCCTCCATCCCCTCCGGCAAAACGTCCTGCACGCCGTCGGAGCAAAGCACGATGCGGTCGTTCCGTTTCAGCCGGATGCGAATGACGCTCGGCTTCGCTTCTGCGAGAATCCCGCACGGAAGCGCTTCCCCCGTGATTGCGCTGACCTGACCGTCCCGCAGAAGGAAGCTCGGCGGCGCGCCGTATTTCAAAAGCTCCGCCTCGCCCGAATTCAGGTCGATCGAAACCGCATCGAGCGTAGCGTACATCTCCGTTTCGTTCTGCGCCATCAGCATGCGATTGACATTTTCATAGACGAGTTCCTTCCGTACGCCCGCATGATACAGCCGGAACAACAGACGGATCGCCGCTTCGCTTTCCTGCCGCGCGGTCTTGCCGCTTCCCATTCCGTCCGATAAGGCGAAGCAAATCCTGCCGTCCGGGAAACGGCATTCCCCTGTCGCATCCCCGCTGACGGTGTCGTCCCCGGTCGTTCTGTAAACCTGCGCCGCCGCATGCAGTTCCGCGTCCTGCTCAAATTCAAACGACACGCGGTCTTTGTTTTGCGCGACCCGGATACAGCGCAGCTTATATCCGCACGCCTGCTCGATTTCCCATTGCACGGCGGAATGCGCGGTTTTCAGCGGGCGGCGAAGCTGTACCGAGATCGTTTCCGATCCTTCCGATACATACACGTCCGTCTGCTCCACACGATACCCCGCCTCGATCAGGCGATCTCTGATTTTTCGTTCCCTGTGTCCCGTACTCCGCGCGCGGTTCCGCATTCGTCTGGCATACGTACAAAGCGCCGCTCCCGCGCCGGACAACTGCCGTTCGGCAAAACAGGACTGGCTTTTCGCCCGACGGCTGACTGCCTCCCGGCTTTCCGCCTGCCGATACGCCAACCGGACGGATGAACACAGATCGTCAAAGCGCCGGCAGTTTTCATCGATCGGTCCGATCGGCTCCGACCGGTTCTCCGTCTCCGTTTCCTTTGCAAGCGACATGACCGCTTCCCGCATGACGTCCGCATCGTTCCAGCACGCGCTGCGCCGCCCGCATCCGCGGCAAACGGAAAGCGCGCCCTGTACGGTCCAAAGCTCGACGGATTCCGTTTCCTCGGACGCGGTACAGAACATGCCGGAAAGTCCGCCGAGAAGCTTTCCCATGCGTTCCAGTTCATGCGACGCGCGTCTTTCGGTTCGCCGAACGGAATCCGCTGCCAGTCGATCCGCATACAGCCGCGGATCCGTGTACGCGCGCAGGTATTCGAGCCAGTCCTTCGGAATGATCAAAAAGATCAGCATGGCGCTCAAAAGGTTCGGAACACTCATTCCGTACGCCTGCTGTTTCAGAAACGATTGGAACAGCACGCCGGACAGCACAAACGCGCCGATGATAAACAGCTTGCCTTTTTCACGCACCGCCGCCGCGCCGAGCGCACCCAGCGCGACGCTTCCGATCAGCACCGGATCGGTCTTTGCGTACAGCACGAGCATGACGGACCAGAGCGTTCCCGCCGCCGCGCCGAAGACGCCCCGCGCCGAAACAGCCGTCGCTGTAAGCAGCAGGATCAGCGTGACGGGCAGCGACCAAAGAAGCAGTTTTGCGTCCGAGACGGCAAGCAGCAGCGTGCCGATCCCCAGCACAATCGCACCCTGCTCGGTTTCGGTCAGCATACGCGAACCGTGCATTGTTTTGACGGTTTGGCAGACGCGTCGGAAGCATACGGCGGACAGCACGGAAACGGACAGGGATATCATCCCGTACAGCAGTTCCTCCGTGCCGTGGACCGCCGAAACGGGAAGCGTGATCAGCACGCAGGCGATATAGATCAGAAAGCGAAACGTGGGACGGCACTTTTTGCGAAACAGAAGAACGATCCGCGTGATACCCCAATACAGCAGAGCGACGGCAACGCCCTGCCAGTACGGGCGCGATTCGGAGAACGCGCCGAGGATGACGCCGCCGACGATCGGCGCCGGATCGAACCCCGCAAGCTGACTGCCGAGCAAAAGTCCGAGTGCCAGCGGCGTATGCAGGTCGTGGATCCGCACGCGTGACAAGAGCAGCGCGCAGAAGAACCCGCCGATCACGACGAGCGTGCCGGTCAGTGTTTCCCGTCCATACTCTGTTGCCTGTCTGTCCTTCCGCATATCCGCATTATACAAAAACATACCGGTGCGTGTCCGGCGATCGGCGCGGTCCGGTTCGCCTTTCCATCGTCCCGAAACGACCCGGTTCGAACGGCTGCCGTATCCGTCGTGCCGGTTCGCCGCAATATGTCAGAATCATCTTGCCCGATTCTGTCGGATATGCTATAATACCATGTGTGTTTTCGGCGGCATTCCGTTTGCCGTCGAAGAAAACGCGATCCGCGCACAAAGCGCATCCGGGAGGAAAACGCATGGCGAAAATCATTGCTTTCGAGGGCATCGACGGAACCGGTAAGAGCGTGCAGATGGCATGCCTGTCCGAAACGCTGAAAAAGCGCGGACTCAAGGTGAAGGAAATCTCCTTCCCCATGTACGACACGTTTTTCGGAGAAATGGTCGGACGGTATCTTTCCGCAAAGGACGGGATCGCCGCGAACACCGTGGACGGAAAGAGCATGGCGCTGTGGTTCGCGCTGGACCGGTTTGAGGCGTTCCGTTCGCTCGATTATTCCGACTGCGACGTGCTGCTGATCAACCGCTACGTTCTCTCCAACGCCGTCTACCAGAGCATTCGCGATATCGACCTCGGCAAACCGGACATCCTCGATTTCTGTCTTGAACTGGAGCACAGGCATTTCGGAATCCCCGTGCCGGACCTGCATCTGGTGTTGGATATGGACACCGAAAGCGCTGCCGGCAACGTGGATAAAAAGGGATTCCGAGAGTACATCGGCAACGCGCGCGACGTTTACGAGAGCATTGACTCGATCCAGACCCGTGCGCGGAAAAAATACGCCGAATACGCACAGCGCATCCCGAACGTCAAACTGATCCTGTGCACGGAAAACGGCGTGCTGCTGCCGATCGAAGAGATCGCAAAGCGCATCGAAGCGGTCGTTCTGCCGATGTTCGGGTTCTGAGTTTTGAAAGATGCGAAATGGCTGTCCCGTAAAGGAACAGCCATTTTTGATGCGTCGGCTCAGTATTCTCCGGAATATTCCTGGAATCGCTTGACTTTTTCGGCAACCGCTTTGCCGGTAGGCGTCGCTGCAAGCCCGCCTTTTGCCGTTTCGCGGTATTCGCGGCGAATATCCTTTCCGACCTGATACATGGCGGAAACGACCTCGTCAAACGGGATCAGACTGGTAATGCCGCAAAGCGTCATATCGGCGCACAGCAGCGCGTTGGCTGCGCCGAGCGCGTTGCGCTTAATGCAGGGACACTCGACAAGGCCCGCAACAGGGTCGCAAACAAGTCCCATGATATTTTTAATCGTCATCGCGGCCGCGTCCAGCGCCTGCTCAGGTGTTCCGCCGGATAGTTCGACAATCGCGGCGGCCGCCATCGCGCTTGCAACGCCGGTTTCCGCCTGACAGCCGCCGTCCGCCCCGGAGATCGTCGCATTCGTGGCAAACAGCAACCCGACCGCCCCGGCGGTGAACAATCCCTGAACAAGCTGTTCATCGGTCCAGCCGCGCTCCATCCCGCATTCGATCAATACCCCCGGAAGAATTCCGCTTGCGCCGGCTGTCGGCGCAGCGACAATTCGTCCCATTGCGGAATTGACTTCACAAACCGCCATGGCGCTCGCAGCAGCGCGGCAGGTGTTTCCGCCCGAAAACGGATCGTATTTTGCGTAGCGGAACAGACGCATTGCCTCGCCGCCGGACAAATGGGAAACGGTTTCCACATGCTCTTCCAATCCGATCCGAACGGACTCGCGCATGACGTTCAAATTTTCCCGCATCTCTTTAAGGATCGCATCGCGCATCATTTCCCCGCGTGAAATCTCACGCCGAATCATTGCTTCCGCAATTGTACAGTTCTCGCCTGCGCAGTATTCACAAAGCTTTGCTCCAGTTCCGAAAGCATCCATCAACTGCATAGCCGTTCCTCCTTATGCCGCAAACAACGCGGAGATGCCTTTGCAGAGCTGGCGAATAATGCTCTGCATCTCCTTTGTGACAGGCGTATCGGTTTCAATACACATATAGGCATCCCGTCCGCGCCCGTGACGAAATACACGCATAAAGGCAATATTGATGTTAAGCTGCGCAAGTACGTGCGATACTTCCGCAATGACGCCTGGCTCGTCTCTGTGGCTGACAATCAGCGTTGGATATTCGCCCGACAGTTCGACGCTCTGCTCATTGATCTCGGTAATCAGAATATTCCCTCCGCCGACCGAACGCCCCACGACTTCCATCGTATGCTCATTGACGTCAGTCGCCTCGATTTTCACCGTATTGGGATGGTCCACCGGCTCGTCGGAATAGGTAAAACCGACCTGAACGCCCTGACTCTTCGCGTATTCATAGGCGCGGCGGATTCGCTCATCATCCGGTGTAAAGCCCAAAATTCCGCCGATCAGCGCTTTATCCGTTCCGTGACCGCGCCCCGTTTCCGCAAATGAACCGTAGAGCGTAAAATGCACACGGCTGATTTCTTCGCCGATCAAGCGCCTTGCGATATAAGCAATGCGCACCGCCCCCGCCGTATGACTGGACGACGGGCCTGTCATACGCGGACCGATGATGTCAAAAACCGAGAAATCTTCCATACTGCCCCTTTCCGTTTTTACAAAAAAGCCGAGCGATGTGCCCGGCTTTTTCATTCATCAAAACTTGCACACCCGTCCTTCGACCCTTTGCTCCGAGTGGACCCTCATTCCGCTTAGTGCTGCTTCCGTCAGGATCTGACACGGTTCACGGCGTGCGATTGCACGGGACCCGCGCATCAACGTTCCGTATTGAGACCGACCTCACAACAACCGGCCTCGGGACGGGGATTCGGCCTCGCTGTAGCGGATTGCGAGTACAGGGCACCGCTAACTCCCCGCTTAGTGCAAAACATATTATAATCGCATCCTACGGATTTTGCAAGAGGGAAAATGCGTAGTCCAGTTCCGCTTTGAACCGTTCGCCGTCAGTCTCGCGGAGCTTCATGAGATACGGGATCGCGTCGGTCCTTCCGCGGTTGGCGGCAAGCACGATCGCCTGCCGCAGCACGCGTTTCGGCGCGGAGAGGTTTTTGCCGATCAGCGCCTCCGCCTCTTTTCGGTTTCCCCGAAGCACCGCCACAGGATCGAGCGTTTTTCGGACCTCGTCCGGGATCGGGACGGTTGCTTTCGGATTCTTCGGACAGATCGCCTGACAGCGCATGCAGCCCAGAAGCGACGGTAGCTGTTTCATGGCGGTCTCCGGCATCGGGTCGCCCTCCATATAGGTATGCACGCAGCGCGTCCAGTCAAACGCGTAATCGCCCTTGATCGCGCCGAAGCAGACCGCTTTGCACAGCCCGCAATGGTCGCAGATCTCCCTTGCTTCCCGCCGCGGCGTGTATGCGACCGGTTCGGGCAGCGCAAGCATAGCGCCCTGGAGGTTGAAATAGGTTCCGTACGGTTCAAGATACAGGAGCTGATTGTCCATGCGCGAACCGATGCCGTAGGCGGCAAGCTGTTCGCGGTACGGCGTTTCGGCGCGTTCCGCACGGATCCCCCGCTCCTTCAAAAGCGCCATCAGCCGTTTCATTGCATGATAGGCGCGGTTGCTTGCCGGATAGTACGAAGCGACCAGCGTTTCGTCCTCGTACGGCGTATACGGATACACGCAGATCAGCACGGCGTTTGCCCACGGATAGGTCTCTTTCGGATCATCCGCAAGCGGCGCCGTGTTCGGATGAAACACGCCATCGTTCCGATGGCGTGTCCAGTCCGTATAGGGGGCGACGGGAAGCAAAAAACCTTCCGCGAAGCCCGCGTCTTTGATCGGCGTTTGTAAGTCCGTCATGCTTCCTTTGCGAGCATTTCTTTGGTTTTCATGAGGCGCGACGTGTTTCCGCGCTCGTTTTCCTCAAGCTTCATCTGAATGTTGTGGATCGCTTCGTCGAACTGCGGGATCATGACGTATTCGAGCGCGTTGACGCGGCGGCGCGTCTTTTCGATCTCGTCCGCGAGACGGCTCGTTGCCTTTTCGACCTCCGCCAGCTCCAGCATCAGCGGAAGGATCTCCGCAAGCGCCTGCACCGCGCCGTCGAGATCGGCGCCGGTCGTGGCAAAGCCGTAGGGATAAACGAAACCGTCCTGTGTTTCCATCGAGAGCTTCGGGACCGGAATGGACAGAATATTCTGCTTCGCCATATCGACCTTGATCGCGCGCGCCGGATACATCAGCGCTTCGTCGATCTCGTTTCCGCTCATCATCGCACGGGCAAGCACAAAGTTCTGCATCGCCTCACCGAGCTTTTTCTCGGTTTCCAGACGCAGCGCCTTGTTCTTTCGCGCAAGAACGATGAAGCGTCGCACGAGCTCGTCACGCTTATCCTTCATCATTTTGTGTCCGCGAATGGCGACCGTCCTGCGCTTCTTCAGGTTCGAAAGCTCCATTCGCGTGGGCTTATACTGCAAAGCCACGGCTTACGCCTCCTCGTAGTATTTTTCGATGTAAACGTCCTTGATACGCTTGAGCTCGGACTTCGGCAGGATCCGCAGAAGCTCCCAGCCGAGATTCAGCGTTTCCTCGATCGAGCGGTTCGTGTAATAGCCCTGCGAAACGTATCTCGCCTCAAACTCGTCGGCAAACTTCGCATAGAGCTTATCCGTGTCGGACAGCGCCGCGTCACCCAGGATGACCGCGAGTTCCTTTGCGTCCTTGCCGCGCGAATACGCGGAGAAGAGCTGGTTCATCGTGTCCGCATGGTCTTCGCGTGTTTTGCCCTTGCCGATGCCCTTGTCCTTCAGACGGCTCAGCGACGGCAGAACGTTGATCGGCGGCGTCAGTCCCTTGCGGTACAGTTCGCGGGACAGGATGATCTGCCCCTCGGTGATGTATCCGGTGAGGTCGGGAATCGGGTGCGTAACGTCGTCCTCCGGCATGGACAGGATCGGAATCATCGTGATCGAGCCCTTGTTGCCGCGAATACGTCCCGCGCGCTCGTACATCGTCGCAAGGTCGGTATACATGTAACCGGGATAGCCGCGGCGTCCGGGAACCTCCTTACGCGCAGCGGAGACCTCACGCAGCGCTTCCGCGTAGTTCGTGATGTCCGTGATGATGACAAGCACCTGCATGCCGAGGTCGTACGCAAGGTATTCGGCGGCGGTGATCGCCATACGCGGCGTGGAAATACGCTCGATCGCCGGGTCGTTCGCCAGGTTGATGAACGTCACCGTACGCTCGATCGCGCCGGTCTGACGGAAATCGTTGATGAAGAAGTCCGCTTCCTCGAACGTGATGCCGACCGCGGCGAACACGACCGCGAACTTCTCGTCGCTGCCGAGCACGCGCGCCTGACGCGCGATCTGCGCCGCAAGGTTCGCATGCGGAAGACCGCTGCCGGAGAACACCGGCAACTTCTGACCGCGAACGAGCGTATTCAGTCCGTCGATCGCGGAGATGCCCGTCTGAATGAACTCGGACGGATAGTCGCGCGCGGCGGGATTCATCGCCGTGCCGTTGATGTCGAGATGCTTTTCCGCGATCAGCGCGGGACCGCCGTCCTTCGGCTTGCCCATGCCGTCGAAGACGCGGCCGAGCATATCGGGCGCGACGTCAAGCTCGATGGAGTGACCCAAAAACCGCGCTTTGCTGTCGGAAATGCGGAGTCCCTGCGAGCCCTCGAAGAGCTGAACCATCGCTTTATCGCCGTTGATTTCCAGAACACGGCCGCGGCGGATCGCGCCGTCCGCCTGTTCAATCTCGACCAGCTCGTCGTATTTGACGCCTTCGACGTCCTTTACCAGCATCAGCGGGCCGACGACCTCGGAAATGGTACGGTATTCTTTACGCATCAGAACTGTCCTCCTTCCGTCAGCGCCGTGATCTGTTCGGTCATATCCTTCATGATCGCGTTGTACTCTGTCTCCGCTTCCGCTTCGGGCACGTATTTCAGTCTGCCGATGCGCTCACGAACCGGCAGCGCCAGGAGCTCGCGGAAGGATGCGTCCTTGTCGAGCGCTTCCAGATTCTTTTCATAGTTGGTCATGATCGCTTTCAGCATCATGAACTGCTTTTTCGGCGAGGTGTACGTGTCGACCTCGTGGAACGCGTTCTGATGCAGATAGTCCTCACGGATGCTGCGCGCCGCTTCAAGCGTCAGACGATCCCTGAAGGACAGCGCGTCGATACCGACCAGACGAACGATCTCGTCGAGCTCGCTCTCGACCTGCAGAAGATGCATGGTGCGGGAAACGAGGTTCGACCATTCGCTGTTGACCTCATGGTTGAACCACGGAGACAGGCGATCCTGATACAGCGAATACGACTGCAGCCAGTCGATCGCCGGGAAGTGACGCGCGTACGCCAGTTTGGAGGAAAGTCCCCAGTAAACCTTGACGATACGCAGCGTCGCCTGCGAAACGGGTTCGGAAATATCGCCGCCCGGAGGGGAAACTGCGCCGATCGCCGTGACCGCACCGGTCCTGCCCTCGCTGCCGAGCGTCTTTACGCTGCCCGCGCGCTCATAGAACTCTGCAAGGCGGGAGGAAAGATACGCGGGATACCCTTCTTCACCGGGCATCTCTTCAAGACGGCCGGACATTTCGCGGAGCGCCTCCGCCCAGCGGCTTGTCGAGTCCGCCATGATCGCGACCTTATATCCCATGTCGCGGAAGTATTCCGCGATCGTAATGCCCGTGTAAATGGACGCCTCGCGCGCCGCGACCGGCATATCGGACGTGTTCGCGATCAAAACGGTGCGCTTCATCAGCGACAGCCCTGTGCGCGGGTCCTTGAGTTCCGGGAACTCCATCAGAACGTCGGTCATCTCGTTGCCGCGTTCGCCGCAGCCGACGTATACGATGATGTCCGCGTCCGCCCACTTCGCGAGCTGGTGCTGCACGACCGTTTTGCCGCTTCCGAACGGACCGGGAACCGCCGCAACGCCGCCCTTTGCGACCGGGAACAGCGTATCGATGACGCGCTGACCGGTGACCATGGGTTCGTTCGGCGCGAGCTTTTCCGCATACGGTCTTCCCTTACGGACGGGCCATTTCTGCAGCATCGGAAGCTCGACGGTCTTTCCGTCCTTTTCGACCTTCGCGATCGGCGTGACGATGTTCGCATCGCCCTCGAAGATCCAGGAAAGCGTCCCGCTCACGTTCGGCGGAACCATGATCTTATGGAGGACCGCCTCGGTCTCCTGCACGGTGCCGAGCACATCGCCGCCCGTGACCTCGTCGCCGACCTTTGCGACCGGAACGAAGTGCCAGAGCTTTTCGTGATCCAGAGAATCGACGGTGATGCCGCGCGTAATGCGGTCGCCCGCCTGCTCGCGGATCTTGTTCAGCGGACGCTGGATCCCGTCGTAGATGGATTCGATGAGACCCGGGGCAAGCTCGACGGAAAGCGGCGCGCCGGTCGAATAAACCGGTTCGCCGGGACCGATGCCGCCGGTCTCCTCATAAACCTGAATGGATGCCTTATCCTCGCGCAATTCGATGACTTCGCCGATCAGATGCTTTTCGGAAACACGGACGACGTCGAACATCTGCACGTCCGCCATTCCGCTCGCAACGATCAACGGCCCCGAAACCTTTACGATAGTACCTTGCATACTCTTTCTCCTGTTATGAATTGCTCAAAATATCCAAGCCGACCGCTTTTTCGACGTTTTCCTTTATTGCGCGCATGCCGATCCCCTGCGTTCCGGACACGTCCGGGATCGGAATGATCGCCGGATACGGCTCGCCCTGAAACTCGAGGATCGTTTCCTCGCACGCGGGATAATACGTCTCCGTCACATACACGACGCCGTAGCCGGTTCGCGCAAGACGGTGCAGCGTCTTATTCGCCTGTTCGCCGTCCGTAACGGCATAAACCTCAATCCCGACCGCCTTGAACAGCAGAATGGAATCACGGTCGCCGATGACCGCGCATTTACCGTTCGCCATACAGCTTCACCAACCTTTCGCGAATCACGCTGTCGGAAAGACCGTTGCGCTTGCCCGTCACGATAAGGCGCACCGCCCTGCCCTCGCGCTCCTTCGCAAGATAATAGCCGATAATCGGGTAGATGGATTCGTTTTCGTATTTGTGCTCCGAAAGCAGCGACACCAGATAATTGTCCCGCGCTTTTTCGACTTCGGCAATGCTGCCCGTGCGCTGCATCGCGTTCAGCCCGGAAAGCAGTGCGTTCGGACAAACGCTTCTGCCGAGGATGCGGTTCAGCGAATCGAACGAAAACTCGTAAGCGTTATACAGGTCCTCATAACGCACGCCGCCCTCAGGCAGAATGACCTCGTCAAGCGTTTCGATCGACGCGCCCATTGCGCGGAGACGCAGAAACGTCAGCACATTGTCGAAATCCGCCTGGGCGCGGAAATACTGCGAGAAGACCGGATGCTTCGCGGACTGTTTCAGCGCGTGCGCAAGATACGCGCGGTCGAGCGCAATCGAGATGTCCCGCGGTTCCACGCGGATCTCCAGCCGCTTTTCCAGCGCGTCCAGCGCGTCCCGAAGTTCCTTCGGCAGAGCGTCGTACTGGCGCTCCTTGACCATTGCGGTCAGCGTTTCCCGATCGAACAATCCGCCCGGCGTGAACGAAACGTCGGTTTGATTCAAAAGCCGCGCCTTTAAGAGCACCTTGAGGTTCTGCACGTCCGCGCGCAGCAGGAACAGATCGGTGACATCGGGGTTCGGAGAAAGCTCCCGGACCTCCTGCATGGCATCGCTCATTTCCCGCTCAATCATACGCTCAATGTCCGCTTCCGTCGCGTCGGAAAGATTGCCGTAGCGAACGTCGGACAGCGCGCGCATCGCATCCGAAGCGGAACCGTCCAGCATGCGCTGGATCGTCTGCGGCTCGATGAGCCGTTTATTCAGCGCGGACAGTCTCGCACATGCGTATGCGTAACTCGGTTGCGGCATAGTCCTCTCCTCTCTTACCGAAATAGAATCTTTGCGACATTCGTTTCTTCCGCGTCGCGAAGTTCTCTTAAGATCGCTTTCATGGAGCAGTCTTTTTCATACCCGTCGCCGAACAGAACAAAGCCCGCCTCCGCCTCTGCATCCCGATCGGATACCTTGACGCGGAACGGCAGTTTCTTCGCCGCATGCTCGATCACCGCGCGATCCACTTTCGCCGGCATCACGGTATCGTTCGCCTTCGCTTCCTTTTCGAGGACCGAAAGGAACAGGGCTTCCCGTCTGTCCGTCGCCAGCGCAAGCATTCTTGCGTAGGTTTCGGCAAACACGCCGTCCAGCAGCGCGCGCTTTGCGCGGAGGGTGTCCTTGCGTCCGTCGAGCTCGGCGCGCGTGCGGCAGCCGTTCAGAATAACGGAAATCTGCTGCTCGCGTTCCTTTTCGACCTGCTCGGCTTTCTTTGCGATCTCTTCGTCCCGGGATTTACGGATGCCGCTTGCGGAGGCCTCTGCGTCGGCAAGCACCTTCGCGGCCGCTTCTTTTGCGTCCGCCAAGATCCTGTCGATGAGGTTTGCTGCATTCTCGTTTCCCATACCGTGCCTCGTTTCTTATAAAATGCTGTTGACGAGGAGGAAGGAAATGAGCAGGGACAGAACCGCGTAGGTCTCGACCATGATCGCCATGACCATGCCCTTACCGCTTTCGGTGGGCTTCTTTGCTACCATGTTGATGCCTGCAACGGCAACCTTGCCCTGATAAAGCGCGGACAGAAGACCGCCGAACGCAATGGGAAGACCCGCCAGGAAGAAACGGACGCCGAGCGCCGTATTTGCTTCCAGCGCAGCCAGCTTTGCCGCATCGCCCATCAAGCCGGAGTTGCTCATGATGACGATTGCAATCAGCAGACCGTAGATGCCCTGCGTACCGGGAAGGAGCTGAAGAAGCAGGCACTTACCGGAGAGATCCGGATTCTCGGAAACGACGCCCGCGGACGCCTGACCCGTGATACCGACGCCGATCGCGGAACCGATACCTGCCAATAATGCTGCAATGACCGCACCGGCGGTCGCCCAAATTGCACCCCAATTCATGTTGTTAGTTTCTCCTTTTCCATTATAGATTTTACTTTGTTACCTGAACGTGTTTGGTGTTGTATGAAAGCGGACGGAATTCCTTTCCGCCGGATTCGTAGAACTTGCCGTAGAACTCGACGTACTGCAGTCTTGCGCAGTGCACGAACGCGCCGAGCGCGTTGATCGCGACATTGAACGTATGCAGAAGCACGAGCAGAACGATGCTGCCGATCGCGCCGACGATCTTCATCACGGGGTTCGATGCGCTCGCCAGCATGCCGCAGAGCATGTTGAAGACCTGCCCGATGACGCCGGTTGCGATTCCGAGCGCGAACAGACGCGCATAGGACAGGATGTCCGCCAGAACGCTCGTGACGTCATAGAGTCCGCCGAGCCCGCTCATCATGCGTTTCAGAATGTTTCTCTTCTCTCTGCCCTTGAACAGAACGACCATCAAAGCGCCGACGCCTGCGGCGATCAGCGCGGGCATCGTAACGGACTTCGGAAGAGTAACCGACATGCCCGCCATTCCGGCGATCGCCGGAAGGAAGCCGACGACCAGCCCGAGCGTAATCAGCACCCAGGAGATCTGATCGAAGATCGCGCTTTTCCAATCGCCTTTCGAGAACCTGTCGATTGCGCCGACGATGTATCCCGCAACGATATGCAGAACGCCGAGCCCGAAGCACAGCCCGAGCATTACCATGGAATTCTGCATCGGATCGAGCAGCGCCGGGAAGATCCCGAGCTTTTCAAAGAACATGGAGATCTGACTGAATACGCCGCCGACCT
The DNA here is from genome assembly GCA_902792295.1 of uncultured Eubacteriales bacterium. Taxonomy (GTDB): domain Bacteria; phylum Bacillota; class Clostridia; order Christensenellales; family CAG-138; genus UBA3792. The sequence continues at coordinate 15,872 of CADAZC010000002.1, read as the reverse complement.
CGATCGTGGACGCCGACGTTTTTGTGATGCCGAAGAACGAACCGCAGAGAACGCCCCATACGATCGTGGAGAGCCCGCCCCAGAACAGCACGCGGGAAATGCCCGCGCTCATGCCGGTCGGTTTTTTCTTTTTGATGTAGAGCAGCGTGCCGAGCATCAGCAGGATGCCGTAGCCCGTATCGGAAAGCATCAGTCCGAACAGCAGGATATAGAACGGCGTCATGTACGGCGTTCCGTCGATCGTGCCGTAGGTGGGACGCGAATACAGCGTCTGCACCTCCTCGAACGGCTTTACGAACCGGTTGTTCTTCACAACCGACGGCGGCTCCTCGCCTTCGACCGGATCCCGTACTTCAAAGCTGTACGCTTCCGTCACGTTTTTGATCGCCTGTTCGGTCTTTTCGACCTCGTCGTCACGGACCCATCCCTCCAGCACAAATGCATGCGCCGTATAGGAAAGGTCATTGTTTGCCGACAGACGGTCCGCGTCGATCGTTTCCGCATCCAGCGCGTTCTGCAGCGTCTCGATCGTTTCGCCGCGCGCTTCGAGTTCCTTCTGCGCTGCGTCGTATTCCCCGTCGATCTCGGCGATCCTCCGGTTCAGCGATTCGATCGCTTCCCGCGGCGTTCCCGGCAGTTTCGGAAATACGTAGTCCTGCCATTCGACCGTCTTCAGGAAGTTCTGCACAATGCGCGTATCATCCTCTTTGCAGGCGAGAATCGTCGGAACGGTCGCGCTTTCGTTCATAAACTCCGCTTCCAGATACTCCTGCTCACGTACGCGCTCCACGTCCTTCGAAGCGAGAAGTCCGATGAAATAGTGCACGCGCGGCGTGTTTTTGACCGTATCCATCGGCACGGTCATCGCCTCCCACGGTTCCAGCGCTTCGCGCGTCGAAACCGCCTTCTCCCGTTCCGACAGAAGGCGTGCCTGCGTATGCGTCAGTTCTTCGATCTCGTTCGTCGTCTGCTCCGCTTTCGGCACGTATTCACGCATGTCCGAAAGCTTCATTTCACGCTTCTGCGGACTTAAAAAACCGGGCTTCTTCGCGTACGGCTTGACGGCGTTGATGGATTCGGCAAGTCTTTGAATGCGCGCGTTGACCGTGTCCGCATCCCCGCTCTGCACGTCGCCGTCGGCGAGCTTGATGATCTCCACCGTTCCGGCTTCCTGCAGCGCATTGAGAATTGCGTCCTGATCCGATTTCAGCGCGACCAAAGACAGGCGCTTCATCGATACGATCATACCGTTGCTTCAATCCTTTCCATCAAATATGCAACCGCTTCGGGAACATTTTTCTCCGCCTCGCCGATTAGCTTGTCGGTTTCGGATTTCGCCCGCTCCGTCACTTCGGCGGCGATCGCTTCGCCGTCTGTCTGTGCCTGCTGAAGAATCTCGACGGTATGTGCCCGCTGAGATTCCGCCGCAGCGGCGATCGCGTCCTCCGCTTCGGTTTTGGTCTTTGCGACAAGCTCTCTCGCCGTGCGGTTTGCTTCTTCGAGAATCGCGTCGGCACGGGTCTCCGCTTCAGCGATCCGTTCCATGATACTCGTCATACTCTTCTCCGTTTGAATGCTTATTTCGTGCCGAACAGACGGTCGCCCGCGTCGCCGAGACCCGGAACGATGTAGCCGTGATCGTTCAGCTTTTCATCGATGCATGCGACATAGATGTCAACGTCGTCATAGACCTTGCGGATCGCTTCGATGCCCTCGGGCGCCGCCAGCAGGTTCACGAGACGGATGCTCTTTGCGCCGCCCTCTTTGAGCACGCGGATGCCCTCGATCGCGGAGTTGCCGGTTGCCAGCATCGGGTCGACCAGGATCGCGTCGCGCTCTTCAATGTCGTACGGAAGCTTGCAGTAGTAGCTGGTGGGCTTCAGCGTGTCGGGATTGCGGTACATGCCGATATGTCCCATCTTGGCATTCGGGATCATGTTCATCATGCCGTCCGCCATGCCGAGACCTGCTCTGAGGATCGGCACGATTGCGATCTTTTCGTTCGCAAGCACTTTGAACGTGCTCTTGCAGATCGGCGTTTCAATCTCCGCATCGACGAGCGGAAGATCGCGCGTGACCTCGTAGCACATCAGCATTGCAAGTTCGCTGACGAGCTCGCGGAATTCCTTGTTGCTCGTGTTCTTGTCGCGCAGTCTGGACAGCTTGTGCTGTACGAGAGGATGGTCAATAACGGTTACTTTCATACTTGCTCCTTCCCCGCCTCATAAGCGGTAATAATTCCGATTCTTCTTGCGTGTCTTCCGCCTTCAAACTCGGTCGAAAGCCACTTGTCCGTGATTTCCAATGCCAAAGAGAGCGGAATAATTCCCGCTCCCATTGCCAAAACATTTGAATCGTTGTGTCTTCTTGTCATTTCCGCAGACTTCAGATCGCCGCAAAGCGCGCAGCGAATGCCGCGGACCTTGTTCGCGGCGATGGACATGCCGATGCCGGTCGTGCAGATGACGATGCCGCGATCGACTTCTCCGTCGCGTACAAGTTCTGCCGCTTTAATGCCGAATTCCGGGTAGTCGACGCTCTCGGTGCCGAAGCAGCCGCAGTCGATCACTTCATGTCCCTGCGATAGGAGATGTTCTTTTACGGCTTCTTTATATGCATATCCGCCGTGGTCGGATCCGATAGAAAGTTTCATAGATGCTCGTAACCCCCTCCGATCATTTTCATTTATTATATCAAATCACCCCCCGTTTGTATAGGGGCGAAAACAACTTTTTTCGTATCCCGGACCGGTTCACACCGTTTCGTGCGAAAAACCGGCGGCGCGCAAAAGGCGGTTCATAAACGCAAGCCCGGTGTTCGCCGTATCGACGCCCTCCGCAAGGATCACGTCGCAGCTCGCGCCGACGTCGCGCAGCAGCCGGAACAGATTTGCGCAGAGCGTTTCCGGTTCCTCCCGGTCGCCGAGCGAATAGGCGTTCAGGTTCCGGTACGATGCGATCGTCTGCTCCGTGCCGAGGATCGCGACGGTCTTCCCCTCCGCTTCGTATTCGTAATACAGCGAACGGATGCGCTTTGCCGCGGCTTTCGGTTCGCCCTCCACCACATGCACCTCGGCGTCCGGCGCGTAGTGCTTGTACTTCATGCCGGGCGACGCCGCGACCTCGCGCTCGCCGAGCGGATTCAGAATGCTCGGCGCAAGACGCACCGGTCCGATGACCGCTTCGAGCATTTCGCGCGTCACCGCGCCCGGACGCAGGATCGTCGGCTCGCCGACAAGCGAAAGCACCGTGGATTCCACGCCGTATTTGCAGGGACCGCCGTCCAGAATCAGCGGGATCCGCCCGTCCATGTCCGCAAGAACGTGCTGCGCCGTCGTCGGGCTCGGTCTGCCGGAGCGGTTCGCGCTCGGGGCGGCGATCGGAACGCCCGATTTCTGGATCAGAAGCCGCGCGGTCTTGTCCGAAGGCATACGCACCGCGACGGTCTCGAGCCCCGCCGTGACCTCGTACGGGACCTCGTCCGCCTTGTTGAAGATCAACGTGAGGGGACCGGGCCAGAACGTGTCCATCAGCGTGTTCGCGAGCTTCGGCACGTGCGCCCACAGAAACTTCACGTCGCTTTTTTTCGCAATGTGCAGGATCAGCGGATTATCGTTCGGACGTCCCTTTGCTTCGAAGATCCGGTTGACCGCCTCTCCGTCCATGCCGTTTGCACCGAGTCCGTAAACCGTTTCCGTGGGAAACGCGACAAGCTCGCCGTTTTGGATCAGCTCCGCGCCGAGCTGCGTTCCGGCGTCTTCTTTGCGGACCGTTGAGATCACTTCCGTCTTCATGCGTCCGCCTCCCCGCTCAGCTTCGCGGCGCGCTCCGCAAGCGTCAGCGCGTCGATCATTTCGTCCATGTCGCCGTCCAGAAACGCTTCGAGCTTATAGAGCGTCAGTCCGATGCGGTGATCGGTCACGCGGCTCTGCGGAAAATTGTAGGTCCGGATGCGCTCGCTGCGGTCGCCGCTGCCGACCATGCTCTTCTTCTGGTCCGCAAGCTGCGCATGCTGCTGCGAGGCAAAATGCTCGTAAAGACGGCTTTTCAAAAGCCGCATCGCCTGTTCCTTGTTCTGGAGCTGGCTGCGTTCGTTCTGACATGCAACCACGATGCCGGTCGGCAGATGTGTGATGCGGATCGCGGACGAGGTCTTGTTGACATGCTGCCCGCCCGCGCCGCTCGACCGGTAGGTGTCGATGCGCAGGTCGGAATCCTTGATGTCGATATGGATATCGCTGACCTCCGGCATGACGGCAACCGTCGCCGCGCTCGTGTGGATACGCCCCTGCGATTCGGTCTCAGGCACGCGCTGGACGCGGTGCACGCCGCCCTCGAATTTCAGCCGCGCGTACGCGCCGCGCCTGCCGGAAACGGACAAGATGATCTCCTTGACGCCGCCGAGCTCCGTGACGTTTTCGGACAGCGTTTCGGTCTTGAATCCGTGACGCTCCGCATACCGGAGATACATTCTCAAAAGGTCCGCGCCGAACAGCGACGCTTCCTCGCCGCCCGTGCCCGCCCGGATCTCCAGAATGACGCCGCGGTCGTCGTTTTCGTCCTTCGGCAGCAGCAGCGTCCTGAGTTCGTTTTCCTGTTCTGCAAGGGACGTTTCAAGCGCGGCAAGCTCCTCTTCCGCGAGCGCTTTCATCTCCGCGTCCGGATGCTCCGAAAGCAGCGCAAGGCAGTCGTCGCGTTCGCGCTCGGTCTCCCGGTAGCGGTCGAACGCAGCGACGATCTCACCGAGCTCCGCATGCTCGCGCGAAAGCGCGGAAAACGCCTCGCGGTCGTTTGCCGCGTCGGGCTTTGACAGGGCTTCGGTCAGCGCCTTATACCGTTCTTTGCACTTTTCCAGTTTCTCAATCATGCTTCTTCACCGCGATCACGCGCGGACGTCCGCCGTAATCGGTTATACACTCGCTGTTTTCAAACATCGCCGAGACCGCGTCCTTCTGCGTCATGCCGATCTCCAGAAGCAGCGTTCCGCCCGGCTTCAGATATCTTTGATAGTCTGCGGCAATCCGGCGATAAAAATCCAACCCGTCCGCACCGCCGTACAGCGCAAGCGCGGGCTCGAAGCGCAAACTCCTGTCGCGCGCGTCCATCTCCGCTTCGGACAGATACGGCGGATTCGATGCGATCAGATCGAACGTCCCCTCCACGGCTTCAAACAGATCGCTTTGCACGGTCGTAAGCGAAACGCCGTTGCGTCTTGCGTTGCGTTCGGCGAGCTCCAGCGCATCCGCGCTGAGATCCGCCGCCGTCACGTTTGCGCCGCCCAGCGCCGCAAGCGCGATTCCGATGCATCCGCTGCCGCAGCAAAGATCCAGCACGTCCCTGCGGTCCTTTGAGAGCAGGCGCAGCGCCGTCTCGACCAGCCGCTCCGTGTCGGGACGCGGGATCAGCACCGACTCGTTCACGTAAAACGGCAGCCCGTAAAACTCCCATTCGCCGAGCACATACTGCAGCGGCTCGCCGGAAAGCCGACGTTCGATCAGCGGCTCCAGCGCTTTTGCGTCCGTTTCGGACAGTTCCTGATACGGCGAATGAAACCCGCTCGCGCGCAGCAGGAACGTCGCTTCGAGAAGCGCGTCCTCCCCTGCAACCGGCGCAAGCCGCTTTGCAATCTGCTGTTCCGCTTTGCGGACGATCATTCGTCTCCGCCCTCTCCTGCGTCCGCGTCCGACGCTTCGTCAGCCGCCGTCTCCGCTTCTTCGGGCTGTTCCTCCGCCGGTTCCGGTTCGGGGATCTCTTCGGGTTCGATCTTTCTGTCCGGCTCCGGCGCGTTCGCCTTTGTGTCAAACTCCAGATCGCCCTTCGGCGGATGCAGTGCAAGCTCGAACGACGCGATCGCGACCTCGAGCATGTCTTCGGTGGGTTCCTTTGTCGTCAGATGCTGCAGCGCAAGACCGGGCGCGCGGGCAATGCGGCAGACAAGGTTGTCGCGCTTTGCCGCCGCCTTCAAAACCTCATAGGAGATGCCTGCAATCGGAAGGATCAGAACGATCCGCGCGATGCGGAACAGAAAGCTGTTCAGCCCGCTCGCGTCATGCCAAGCGGTAAACCCCGGAATCAGCGTGCAGAGCGCGGAAACGACGGTGGTCACGATGATCGAGACCGCCATCGTCAGAAACAGATAATTCGTGCCGCAGCGCGGATGGAGCCGCGTGCATTTTTGGGCGTTTTCCGGCGTCATCGGAAGTTCCGCCTCGTAGCAGGCGATCGTTTTATGCTCCGCGCCGTGATACATGAACACGCGCCGGATATCTTTGATCTTGGAGATTGCGTAGATGTAAAGCAGAAAGATCACAAGACGGACCAATCCCTGCACGATCGCGCTCAGAACCGGGCTCATCTTGCCGAAAACGAGTTCCAGAAGCGAGATGATGCCGATCGGAAGCAAAAAGAACAGACCGATCGCAAAAACGACGGCAAGCACGATCGCAATCCACTTCATAATGTCCATGGCGGATTTGCCGAAGCGCTTTGCAAGCCATTTTTCGAATTTCGTGGGCTCCTCTTCCTCTTCGCCGAAGATTTCCGCCGCGCGCGTTGTGATGTTCATGCCGTCCGAAAGCGCTTTGAAAAACGCATAGACGCCGCGCACGACCGGCCAGGTCGGAAACGAGCCCTTTTTATATCGGGTCCTTTGATGATGAAATTCCTTTGCAAGCGTGCCGTCGCTGCGCCGGACGACCAGCGCCGTTCCTTTTTCGGAGCGCATCATGACGCCCTCGATGACCGCCTGCCCTCCGATATCCGTCCGTTTCATATCTGTCCTTCCTTTGTTCCTAATTAAAATATTATAACATGGATTTCATCCCGTTGCAACGGACCTAACCAATTTCCGGCAACAAAACCGCGCGGCATTTTTGCATATCCACCCTGCCGTCCGGCAGAAACGGAACACCCTCTCTTCTCAGCAGCATCTCCCGCACCGGCGCAAAGTCGCCGCCCGCGATCGATCCGTCCGCCTTCACCACGCGATGCCACGGAAGCCCCTCCGGGCAGACGCGCATGGCGTATCCCACAAACCGCGCACGGCACGGATACCCGATCAGCTTCGCGATGTCGCCGTAGCTTAAAACCTTTCCGCAGGGAATCCTTGCAACGACCGCATATACGCTTTGAAAAAACGATCCCGCCATATCAGTCAAACAACACGTTCGAGAGCGCTTCCGCGGAAGCATACACGGGCACGCCGCACCGCAGCAGCACTTCGCGGGACTGGTGTCCGCCCTCCAGAAGCGCACAGCGGCAGCCGACCGCCTTCGCCGCTTCGGCGTCGTGATCGGTATCGCCGATAAACAGCGCGTCCGCGGGGTCGATCCCCATGCGCGCCATATAGTCCTTTGCGCGGTCGAGCTTGGACGTTCCGAGGATATCGACCTGTCCGAGGATCTCCGAAAAATACTCCTCCGCGCCGAGCGCGCGCACCTGTTCGACGAGGTCGTCCTGCTGCGTCACGGAAAGCAGCGTCTGCCGGATCCCGCGCCGACGCGCCTCCCGGAGAACGTCCGTCACGCCGCTGCGAAGCGGACAATGCATAAACCGCTTCCGGTAGCGCTCCATGAAGATCTCGGAGACCGCTTCGAAGCTCTCCCGTTCAAACGTGTACCCCATCATTTCATAATATCTGCGGATCGGAAAAGAGAAATGCGCAAGATACCACGCCCGCGTGATCTCCGGCATATTGCGTTCGCGCAGCAGCTCGTTTTCGATCGCAAGGCACAGGTCGGCGTCTTCGATGATCGTTCCGTTCCAGTCCCAGATCAAAAGTCTCAAATTCATTTTCGGCGTCTCCGTATCGTTTTTCGTCATTTTATCACGGATTCCGCCTTGCCGCAACCCGTCCGATTTTTTGTGCTTGCACCGCCGGGCGTTTCGGAGTATAATACAATCGAAAGAAAATGGTTTATCGGAGGATTATCCATGGCAAATAAGTCGACCGCGAATCGAAAAGCGCCCGCAAAAAGCGGTGCAAAGAAAGCCGCGGCTCCCGCTAAAAAAGCAACGAAAGGATCGTCCGGCAAGAAGGCGCCCGAAAAGCGCGCGCCGCATGCAGCCGTCGAAATATTCGGAATCGTGCTGATCGCACTCGGCGCATTGTTCGCCGTCTATCTTTACAGCGGTTCGGACGACTGGCTCGGACGAATCATCTCCGGCTATCTTCTCGGCATGCACGGCTGCGTTGCATATGCCGTGCCCGTCCTGTTTGTGATCGTCGGATTCTATCTGATCATCGGCGGCCGAAAGAAACCCGCCCGCGGCACGCTGCTTACCGGGCTTCTGGCGTTCTGGTTCATTCTCTGCGCGCTGCATATGTGGACCAGCAAATCCCTGTATCAGCTGAAGCCGTTCGGAACCGCCGGAATGAAGTTTACCGACTATCTGAGCCAGTTCTTCGGTCAATTCCCCATCGCATGGACGGAGGGCGTTTCGCACCATATCGGCGGCGGCGTGCTCGGCATGATTCTCCCCACGCTTTTGTGGGTGATCGGCGGCTCGCTGCTTTGCTGGGTCGTGATCGTCGCCGGTTTCGTCATTTCCGTACTGCTGTGCACCGGCATCTCCATCAAGGCGTACACCGACGCGTTCGGTTCGAAGGTGCGTGAAAAGCTTGCGGAACGCGAACAATACGCGGACGACGACTATGAGGATTACGACAACTACGACAATCCCGAGGACGTCGAAACGGCATATAAGCCCTGGAGGAAGAGCTTTTCCACCACGATCGACGAGGAACCCGCCCCCGTGCGCAAAAAAACCGCGGAGCGCAGAAAGTCCGAGCCGGTTCCGTTTGACGAGTTGTTTACCGTGCCGGAACCCGAACCGCAGACTTCCGTCAAAAAGAAGTCCGCAAAGTCCAATCCCGCGCTTGATTTCGATCTGATGCCGCAAAGCGGTCCTCTCAATCGAAAGAGCGACGATGCGCTTTCCGCCGACGAAGAGGACGAGCTTGTGCTTCCGTCCCCCAAGAAACCGGCGAAAAAGGCGTCCTCGTTCTCCGATCTTGCGGAAGGACTCGCTTCCGATCTGCCGAAGAAAGAGCCCGAGAAACCGGCGAAGAAGCCGGCGTCCGGTCAGGAGGACGACGGTGCGGAAATCCCGCTCGTCGTTCCGCCCGCGCCGCCCGTGCCCGCATATGAGCCGCCGTCCATCGATTGCCTCAACAAGCCGCGTGAAACATTTGCAAAGAGCGCGGAGAACCCGACCGCAATCGCGCATCTTCTGGAGGAAACGCTGCAGAGCTTCAATATTGCGGCGAAGGTCATCAACATCTCCGTCGGTCCGGTCGTCACGCGCTATGAATTGCAGCCCGCGCCGGGCGTGCGCGTGAACCGCATCACAACGCTCTCCAACGACATCGCGCTTGCTCTGGCGGCGCCGCGTGTACGCATCGAAGCGCCGATCCCCGGCAAGGCCGCCGTCGGCATCGAGGTGCCGAACAAGGACGCAGCAACCGTGCTTTTGCGCGATATCATCGACAGTCCGGAGTTTGAAAACGCAAAATCGCCGGTGACGATGGCGCTCGGCAAGGACATCGCAGGCAAGATCATCGTCGCCGACCTCGGCAAAATGCCGCATATGCTGATCGCGGGTTCCACCGGTTCCGGCAAATCCGTCTGCATCAACGACCTGATCATTTCCATGATCTATAAGTCCTCGCCGCAGGATCTGCAGCTGATCCTCGTCGATCCGAAGATGGTCGAGCTGTCCGTGTTCGGCACGCTTCCGCACCTTCTGATCCCGGTCGTGACCGAGCCGAAGAAGGCGGCGAGCGCGCTTCGCTGGGCGGTCAACGAAATGACGGTCCGCTACAGGAAATTCTCCGAAGTCGGCGCGCGCGATCTTGCGCGGTACAATTCGCTCGCGGAGGATCCGACAAAGAAGATCCCGAAGCTGGTCATCATCATCGACGAGCTTGCCGACCTGATGATGGTCGCGCCCGACGACGTCGAAGATTCGATCTGCCGCATCGCGCAGCTCGGCCGTGCCGCGGGCATTCATCTGATCGTTGCAACGCAGCGTCCGAGCGCGGATATCATCACCGGTCTCATCAAGGCGAACATTCCGTCGCGCTGCGCGTTTGCGGTGAGTTCCGCGATCGACTCGCGCATTATTCTCGACGCGACCGGTGCGGAAAAACTGCTGGGCCGCGGCGATATGCTGTTCCATCCGAACGGCGCCGGAAAGCCCACGCGTCTGCAATGCGCGTACGTGTCCGACGAAGAGGTCGAGCGCGTGATGTCCGGATTCAAGAAGACCGAAACGAAGTTTGCCGAGGACGTGATCTCCGAGATCAACAACGAAGCCAAGGGCGGCCCGCAGGGCGGCGTCTTCGGCGAAGGCAAGCAGGAGGACGAGCTTCTGGGCGAGGCGGTCCGTGTCGTCATGGAAAACGGACAGGCGTCCATCTCCATGATCCAGAGACGCCTGCGCGTCGGTTATGCGCGCGCGGCGCGGCTCGTCGACATGATGGAACAGAAAAAGTACGTCTCCCCCTTCGACGGCAGCAAGCCGCGGCAGGTTCTGATCACGCAGGCGGAATTCAACCGTGTATTCGGCGGCGGCGCGCCCGCGCCGGAGGATGATGCGGTCGAACCGGACGAAAACGATTTTGAGGAGGATTTCGACGCATGAAGATCGGCGTGATCTCCCTCGGCTGCGCCAAGAATCAGGTCGATACCCAGACGATGCTGGGGTATCTCGCGGCGGCGGGGCACACGTTCACGGGAGAACCGTCCGAAGCGGACGTGTTGATCGTCAACACCTGCGGGTTCATCACGCCCGCCAAGGAAGAATCGATCGACGCGATCTTCGAGATGGCGCAGTACAAGGAATCCGGAAACTGCCGCCTTCTGGTCGTGACCGGCTGCCTTTCCGAGCGTTACCGCAAGGAACTGACCGAGGAAATGCCCGAGGTCGATCTGTTCCTCGGCGTACGCGAATATGAGAAGCTCCCGCGGCTGATCGCGGAAAAGCTGTCCCTGCCCTGCTCCCCGATCCTTATTCCCGAGCGGCTGCTTGTGACGCCGCCGTACCGTGCGTATCTGCGCATCGGCGATGGATGCAACAACCGCTGCGCGTACTGCGCGATCCCGCTGATCCGCGGCGATCTTAAAAGCACGCCTCTGGAACAGCTTGTTGACGAAGCGAAGGCGCTTGCCGACATGGGCGTGACGGAGCTTTCCGTCATTGCGCAGGATACGTCCGGCTACGGAAAAGATCTCTACGGCGAACCGCGGCTGATCCCGCTTCTCAAAGAGCTGGACCGCATCGACGGGCTCAAATGGGTGCGTCTTCTGTATACCTATCCCGATACGGTCACGCCTGCGCTTCTGGACACGCTTGCGGAGGGCGAAAAGCTCGTCCCGTACCTCGATATGCCGCTGCAGCACTGCAACGACGAACTTCTGCGCCGCATGCACCGCCGCGGAGCCAAGGCGCATATTACGGGCGTTCTCGACCACATTCGCAAACACTATCCGGATTTTACGCTGCGCACCACGATGATGGTCGGCTTCCCCGGCGAAACGGACGCGCAGTTTGAAGAGCTTATGCAGTTTCTGCGCGACTACCCGTTCGACCGCGTCGGCGCGTTCGCATTCTCTCCCGAAGAGGGAACGGCGGCGGAAACGATGCCGGATCAGATCGCAGACGACGTGAAGGAAGCGCGTCTTTCCGCGCTCATGGAGCAGCAGCAGGCGATCTCGAAGGCGTGCAACGAGCGCTGGATCGGACGCGAGCTTCTGATGCTCGTCGAGGAAACGGGCATGGACGGCACGTACGGCAGAACGATCCGCGAAGCGCCCGACGCCGACGGAACGGTCTGCGTTGCGCCGAGCTACCGGCACGAACCGGGACAATACCTTGCCGTCCGGCTCACCGGCGCGGATTCCTATGATATGATCGGAGAATGCATATGAATATTGCCAACCGACTGACGATCCTGCGGATTTTGCTGATCCCGCTGTTTATCCTTGCGCTTCTGTTGCCGAACCTCTGGCCGGCGTTCGCGCCGTTTTCGCACTGGGTCGCGGCAATGCTGTTTCTCGGCGCCGCAATCACGGATATTCTCGACGGGAACTATGCACGGAAGCACCATATCGTAACCGATTTCGGCAAGCTGATGGACCCGATTGCCGACAAGATCCTGATCGTCGCAGCGTTCGTCATGCTCTCCTGCACGACCGATGAAGCGCATCCGCGCTATCTTCTGCATCCGGTCATCACGATCGTGTTCATCGCGCGCGAGTTTCTGATCTCCGGCATGCGGCAGATCGCTGCGTCGAAGGGCGTCGTGGTCGCCGCCGGCAAGCTCGGGAAATGGAAAACAACGTTTCAGGACATCATCGTCATTGCGCTGCTGCTGTACGATGAATTTCCGTTCTTTTACCTCAATCCGTATCTCCGGTATCTGATCGAGGCGCTGGTGTACGCTGCGCTTGCGCTGTCGATCGTTTCCGCCGTCGATTACCTAATCAAGAACAAAGGAGTATTGAATCTCAATGATCGCTGAACTGATCTGCGTCGGGACCGAACTTCTGATGGGGCAGGTCCTGAATACCAACGCGCAATTCATCGCGCAGGAGCTTGCGCCGTCCGGCATCGACATGTATCATCAGCTTGTCGTGGGCGACAATCCGAAACGGCTCACCGAAGCCGTCGATACGGCGCTGTCCCGCGCGGACGTCGTGCTGCTTTCCGGCGGACTCGGACCGACCGACGACGATCTCACCAAGGAGACCGTCGCAAAAGCGATGGGCAAGGAGCTTGTGCTGTTCGACGATGAATGGAAGAAGCTCGTCGCCTGGTTTACATCCAGGGGCAGAACGATCGCGCCGAACAACAAAAAGCAGGCGATGTTCCCGCGCGACGCGATCATTCTCGAAAATCCGAACGGCACCGCGCCGGGCTGTATTATGGAAGCGGACGGCAAAGCCGCGATCCTGATGCCCGGACCGCCGCGCGAGCTTCGTCCGATGTTCAAGAACCTCGTCCTCCCCTATCTGCTTGAAAAGAGCGGACACCGGCTGTATTCGCGCGAGGTCCGCATCTTCGGCATGGGCGAATCGGATGTGGCATACCGGCTCGACGATCTCTTTAAAAACCAGACGAACCCGACGATCGCGCCGTACGCAAAGACCGGCGAGGTCACGCTGCGCGTCACTGCGCGCTGCCGCGACGAAATCGAGGGCGAAACGCTGGTGACGCCGATGATCGAAACGATCAAGGCGACGCTCGGCGACGTCGTGTACGACACGAACGGGCGCGAGCTTGCCGAGGTCTGTCATCACGCGCTGATCGAAGCGGGCAAAACGCTCGCCGTTTCCGAAAGCTGCACCGGCGGTCGGCTTGCGGATGCATTCATCAATTATCCGGGCAGCTCGGCATACTTCGTCGAGGGTGACGTGACCTATTCGAACGATGCGAAGATGCGCCGCCTGGGTGTGCGCAGGGAAACGCTCGATACCGTCGGCGCGGTCTCCGAAGAATGCGCGAAAGAAATGGCGGAGGGCACGCGGAGAGCCGCGAACACCGACTTTGCGCTGTCCACCACCGGATATGCCGGACCGGACGGCGGCGAGCCGGACAAGCCCGTCGGCACCGTGTTTATCGCGCTTGCCTCAGCGGACGGTACGGTCGTGAAACGGCTCAATCTTTTCGGCGACCGCGACCGCATCCGGCACGCGGCGATGCTGAATGCGCTCGATCTTTTGCGCAGAAAACTCTGTACGAAATGAAAAAGATGTGATATAATAAATTGGTTAAACACGAAAGACTTTGAAAGTGAGGAACACGACATGTTGGAAAAAGAAAAAGCATTGGAAATTGCTTTGAGCCAAATCGAAAAGAGCTTCGGCAAAGGCGCGATCATGAAGCTGGGCGACGCATCCCGCGTACCGGTTTCCGTGATCCCGACCGGATGCCTTGACCTGGACCTTGCGCTCGGCGTGGGCGGCGTGCCGCGCGGACGCGTCATCGAGATCTTCGGACCGGAATCCAGCGGTAAAACCACCATCGCCCTGCACATTGTGGCGCAGGCGCAGAAGATGGGCGGCACCGCGGCGTTTATCGACGCGGAGCACGCGCTCGATCCGGTTTATGCGGAGCATCTCGGCGTACAGATCGAGGACCTGTACGTTTCGCAGCCGGACACCGGCGAGCAGGCGCTGGATATTGCGGAAGCGCTCGCAAGAAGCGGCGCCATCGACGTGATCGTCATCGACTCGGTCGCCGCGCTCGTTCCGAAAGCGGAGCTTGAAGGCGATATGGGCGATTCGCACGTGGGCTTGCAGGCGCGTCTGATGTCGCAGGCGCTCCGGAAACTCACCGGATGCGTGGCAAAAACCAACACCGTCGTAATCTTTATCAACCAGCTGCGTGAAAAGGTCGGCGTCATGTTCGGCAATCCCGAAACGACGACCGGCGGCAAGGCGCTGAAGTTCTACGCCTCCGTGCGTATGGACGTACGCCGCATCGAAACGCTGAAAGCCGGCAACGAAGCGGTCGGCTCCCGCACGCGCGTGAAGATCGTGAAAAACAAGGTCGCGCCGCCGTTCCGCACCGCGGAATTCGACATGCTCTACGGCGAAGGCATCTCCAAAGAGGGCTGCATTCTCGATATGGCGATCGATCGCCGCATCATCGTCAAGTCCGGTTCCTGGTTCTCCTACGGCGATATGCGCATGGCGCAGGGACGCGAGAACGCGCGTCTGTTCCTGAAGGACAACCCCGAGGTCTGCAACGAGATCGAAAACGCGATCAAAGCGCAGATCGAGGATCAGCGCAGAAAGGACGCCGAAGCTGCGGAAGCCAAGCGCCGCGCACGCGAAGCCGCGATGCGCGCCGACGACGATCTGATCGTCCCGCCGCCCGAATTCTGATCCGAAAAACAGCGAACCCGCGCAGATGCGCGGGTTTGTTTTTAATGCTTCTTCTGCAGCTTGTTCTTGTTGCCCTTTGCGTCGATGACGTATGTGTTTTCGAGGTGGGCTTCCAGAGACTTGCGGAAATCCGCGATATACGCTTTTCTGAGGCGATCGCGCTCCTCTGTTTCCTCCGCCGATAAGCCGTCCGTTTTCGCTTTTCTCGCCAGTTCGTTGATGCGGTCGATGTGTTCCTGTTTCATGGTTTTTCCTCCGTTTCCCGTATTTTACACAACGACGGCGTATTTGTAAAGCGTTCAACAAGAATTTACATTCCGTTGATTGACATTTCGATCGATCGCCGCTAAACTACAAAACATGAAGAAACTGATTGCATTGGTACTGCTTACCATATTATTGACGGCATGTACGCCGACGCAGCCGAACGCCGTTCCCGTTTCGGAGACGACGATCGGTTCCGGAACAAGCACTTCGGACAACGAAGACCCCGTTATCGCCGCGCCGACGGAGGAGCCGAAAACGCTTCCTCCCGTTCCCACGCCCACGCCGGAACCGACCCCCACGCCGACGCCCACGCCGATCCCGACGCCGACGCCGATTCCGTTCAGCGCGGACAAAGAATCCCGCAGACTGGATGCGATGCTGTACGGGAAAACGCTTCTGACCGTCTCGACACGCGGCGCGAATCCGTCCATGCGAAGCGAACCCGGCAGCGACGGCAGGTATCTCTCGCCGTTTACGCGGTTAAAGGGTGTCAACGCGCACGAATGGCTCGTGCTCGAAACCGTCGAAGAGGATCAGAGAACGTATTATCATGTCCTGCCGGTCGGCGGCTCGAAGGACGGGTATATCGAAAAGCAGAGTGTCAAAGAAACGCAGTTGACCGCGCCGGAGAGCTCCTATGCCGTTATGGTCCGGCCGCACGGCATTGTGTATTCCGCGCGGACAACCGATGCGGAAATCGTCGCTCATGCAAACT
>CADAZC010000001.1 GCA_902792295.1 uncultured Eubacteriales bacterium | reverse complement strand
GCCGTCGTTTGCGCAGGTGAAGGTCGCGGTCGCTTCGGTGAGACCGTCCCACGTCCACGCGGGCGTGCCGTAGTTATGTCCGGTCGCCGGGATCAGCGCGTTCTTGATCTCATCGTCGTACCACGCGGAGTTGACCTGGCTGCAGCGGCAGATCTTGTGCTCGATACCCGGCTCGGTGCAGGTCGGCGCCTGAATGATCTCGACGGTCTCATAGCTGTGCGTGTGCTGCGGACGGTGGCTTGCGTTCGTGTAGAGCGAATTATTCGTATTGAACGTCGAATCCGGATCCGAAAGCAGCGCCGTCTGGATCAGGTAGTAGTTCTCCATGTAGTGCGGGTCGGCGATCTTGGTCGCATAGTTCGTGATCAGGCTCGTCTTGCCGAAGTCGAACCGGTCCGCAAGCTTATAGGACGTCAGGAAGCTCCAACCCGCGGAAACACCGAGGTTGCCCATCGTGATCGCCAGGATCTGCATCGCGTAAGCGGGCGTCTGGCAGCAGGACCACTTGTTGCCGAGCCCAAAAAGGCCGCCGTCCTTGTCCTTGACGCAGTAGCTGTACTTCTTGGTATGCTCGTTGTAGTCGTTCCAGTTGCTGTTCGTGCCGAAGTCCATTCTGGATCCGGCGATATAGTCCCCGATGGTCTCGCCGGCATGCTGATGCACCTCGACGTGATCGATGCCGCTCGTGCCGTAGCAGTGATAGACGTACACGTCGCGCCAGCCGTCCGTCGACATGACGGTAAATTTGTTGACCAACGTGGCGAGGTCATTGGAATACGAATACGACGTCGTGTTCAGAATGCTGCTGCGCTGATTGTTCGACGCGTTATGCGCGGCAATGGTCGCCGATCTGCCGTAACGGGTGAAGCCCCATTCGGGCATCGGCAGCATCGGAACGAAGTCGTCGCCGTTGATGAGGTTGAAGATACAGTCGTACTTCGCCGCCGACGCCTCTGTATTCGCCGTGGTGTTCGGAGAAGCGTAGGTATAGGCAAAGATCTTATGTCCCTCATCGATGCAGGACGCGCTGACGATGTTCGCGATCGCCGCGCCGCGGGAGTGACCGGCAAGCCAGAAGATCGGCGTCGCTTCGGAATCCACGAATTTGTTCATATACGCCGCGAGCGCGCGGTAGATGCGCGTCGCGCAGATGTCGAAGCCGCGGTGGTTCGACTTGCGGTTCCAGTCCGCGTTGAGCTGACGGGGATTCTTTCCTTCGACACAGTCATAATCGTCCAGGAAGCGGTGCAGATCGCCGACGTCGAAGTTAGAGCACCATTCCTTTTCGGTGCCGTTCGTGCCGCGGACGAAGACCGTGATGATCTCATACTCCTTGCCGTCGTCGTCCGCCACCTTGTGATGACCGAAGAAGACCTCGGTGATGTTGTCGTCGCTGTACGCGCCGAGGCTGACGTCGCTGTCGAAGTAGCCGTTCTCCAGCTGGTAGTCGATGACGTTTTGCATGCCGTGCGCACGCATGAGCATGTCGATGCGCCGCGCGTTTGTGATTACGCTGCCGTCGCTGTCATAGAGCGTCTCGCCCGGCGTGAATGTGATATCGTTGTCGTACGCAAGCTGCGCCGCCCAGACCGAGAAGCTCGCGATCGCCGTATTGTAAACCGTGTTGTCGCCGAGGAAATCCCGGTAGTCCATGGAATACGTGAGGTTGATCGTAAAGTTGCCGCTCTTGTACGTGGCGGAGAAGTTGTTGCTTCTCGGCAGCGTATCGATATCGTCCCGGATGCCGTCGAAATCGGAGTCAACAAGCGTTGGATCGGAGCGGAACGCATAAACCGTTACGGTCGTTCCGTCGCCGAGGTCGATCTCGTACGGCTCGCCGACCTCCTCGCAGTCGGGGATGCCGTCGCCGTCGGTATCGGTGTCACTGCCCGCAGTCAAAGGCGCCGCCAGCGTGACGGTATGAAAATCGTCCAAAACGAGTGTATCTTCCGATTCCTCCTCGCTTCTTTTCGCACCGAAAAGACCGGCAAGTTTTTCGAGATCCATGACATAATAAACGCCGTTTTCCGTAAGCGGCACGGTAAACGTCTTGCCGTCCTGTTTTGCATCGAGACGCACGACGCCTTTTTCGGTCAGCAGAAAGAGTCCGATTTGCTTTGCCTTGCTGTCGACCGTGAGTTTCAGTGTCAGATCGCCGCCTTCGGGCAAACGGATCTCAGCCGGTGTGCCCACAAGCGCCGGATTGTTGAGGAAGGAATCCACGCCGTAGGGCATCACGACGCCCTCGCGGAACAGCACGAACGGCGCATAGCCCTCGATCGTGACGCCGTCGACCATTCCGTCGGACGACTGAAACACGCGGGAAAGATCCTCCGCCTTTTTGGGATCCATGCCGAGGATCAATTCGTCGCCGTCCGCAACCCCGTCGCCGTCGGTATCGGGATTCAACGGATCGGTACCGTATTTGTTTTTCTCGTCGCCGTCGGAGATGCCGTCGGCATCCGTATCGCTGCTCTTCGGATCGGTGCCGTATACCTTCTTCTCATCCCCGTCGGAAAGGCCGTCGCCGTCCGTATCGGGATCGAGCGGATTCGTGCCGAGATCATGCAGCTCATCGTAATCCGAAAGCCCGTCGCCGTCGGTATCCGCGTTCTCGGGGTCGGTACCGAACAGTTCGATCTCATCGATGTCCTTTATCCCGTCGTTGTCGGTGTCCGCTTCCGGATCGATCGGTTCGGGCTCCTCCTGCGGCTCTTCCTCCTCCGCAGGAAGCTCCTCCGTGCGCGTATCGTCCGCAGAAAGCGCTTCATCATCGAATGTATCGGCGGGAAGCTCGATTGCACCCTCGCCGTCGCCCTCTTCTCCGGATACGGAAACGGGCTCGGAAGGTTCTTCTCCTTCCGCGAACGCGGGCGTCAGTCCCGTAAGCAGCGTCGCAAGCAGCATCAGCACTGCCGTGAGCAGGGAAAGCAGTCTCTTCCGGTTCATCATGATACTCAATTTCTCCTTTGGCGATTTCTCGATACAAACATGCTTTGCATATTAATTTATTATACTAAGAACCGGCGATGCTTGGCAAGAACAAAATGCCGGATTGCACATAAAAAAGATGTCAAGGCAGTCCCGTGACTCCGCCATTTTCATCTGCTATTGTAAAAAACTCCTTTCCCGAATCAATCGGGAAAGGAGTTTCAAGCACACAATAAATCGCATCAGTCATTTGCGCGAAAATGCTTCCACTGTACCGCGTAGAAGATCAAACCGAGCACAACCCAGACCGCCAACATAATATAGGACTCTTTGCCGAAATGGACGCTGGAAAGGCCGGGAATCGGGATAAGTTGCAAAATCATAAATGCGACTGAGAAGCAGACGCCGATCGTCGCCATGATTTTCAGGAACGGAGTTGCATCACCCTCACGCTTTGCCGTGATCAGCGTACTCAAACAGGTGAAGAAATAACCGATCGATGCGCCGATGGCGCTCATATCAACAAACCAGCCCAACGCCTCACGGCCGAGAATCGGACCGGAAAGACTGATAAGGATGCAGAACAGCATCGCGTTCTTCGGCGTGCCGTATTTCTTGTCGACTCTGCCGAACCATTCCGGCAGGTAGCCATCGCGGCTCATTGAATACATCAAACGGCTCGACGCCAGATAGAATCCCATGATGCCGGACAGAACCGCGCAGGAAACGCCGAGCCCGATCAATACCTTGCCGAAGGTTCCCAGAAGCTCTTCCGCTGCGATCAGAAGCACCCATTCGCCCGCCATCACGCGATCCGGCCAGTTTTCCAGCGCAGCTGCGGCAACGGTGTTGTTGGAGATGTACACAAAACAGCCGAACACGATCGCGATGACCATGATGAAGCTGACCTTTTTATACGAGAACTTGAACTCTTCCGCCGCCTGCGGGATCGCGTCGAATCCGACATATGCCCACGGCGCGATCGCAAAGGTCGCAAGGATCGCCGAAAGGACGCCCGCAGTCCCCTTATGCGCGTATTCTCCGATCCCCGAGGTGTTCACGTTCGCTTCGATCGCCGCTTTCTTGTCAAAGCCCCAGATCGGCTGCATATTGATCCCCTTCGCCTTTGCGCTGACGATGCCGGCGATGCAGAGCGTGAAGACGCAGATGACAAGCACGGAGGCAAGGATCGTCTGCACAAACGCCGCTTTCTTGACGCCGATGATATTCAGCCACCCGAACAGGATAAGAATCGCCATGGCAAGCATCATCTCGCCCATGTAGATATCGAATCCTGCGATCGTATAATGGAACCCGAATTTCAGAATATCTGCGGAACCGTCAAGACCGTCTACGATCAGACCGATCGCCGTGCTGTTCATCGGAACGTTGGTGAGATACGCGACCACTAAAAACCAGCCGCAGACGAACGCCATCGTTTTGCCGAAGCAGGCTTTTGTAAACGTAAACTCGCCGCCCGCCTTCGGATGTTTCGGAACCATGTACGCGTAGCTGAATGCAATGATGATCATGACCAGCGCGCCGAGGAACATGGCGATCGCGGTACCCGCGACGCCGGAATTGGGCAGGAATTTCTTGCCCGGATTGATGAACGACCCCCAGCCGATGACGCAGCCGAACGCGATCGCCCAGACATGCATCGGGGAGAGCATACGTTTCAGTTCGTTCTTGTTCTCCGCCTGTTTCTTTTCCAGATTCTTCTTCATACTGTTTTATAGACCCTCTCTAACTTTTGCTTTCGTTAAACGTCATACGTTTTATCGATTGCTTTCAATTCACGGAACGTATCGATCTCAACGATATCCTCGTCGAAGCATTCGCGAACCTCAACGGCGTAATTCTGCTTGCGGAAAACAAGCGGAACCTGTTCCCAATACCGTTCCTTGCCGCCCGGGGAACTGTATACGTCCGGAATATCCTGTGACAGCTTGTGTCCGTCCGCTTCATTCCAATAGGAGATGCCGACCATCTGCCAGCAGTCAAGCCCGCCGACTTTCTCCTCGACGATGATGCCATCCTTAACAGTGAAGCACCAGTCGTCCGTCCGGTCTTTTTTGATTGCAAGAAAATCGGAAGTGTAATGATACTTCGTAATGATATCCGGGTTCTTGATCAGGAGATCCGCCTCAAACACGTAGGCGTTCGACAGCAGATACCGCGCCACGAGCGAGCTGGAAATATTGTTCGCTTCGTTATAAAGCGGATTCTCCAGAAAGCGGATCATGGGGTACTTATAGAGCAACTGATCAAACTGTTCAGAAAGGTACCCTCGTACAATATAGATTTCATTGATACCGGCTTTGAGACATGCATCGATCAGCCCATCAATAATACGCTTGCCATGTACGCGGACGAGCGGTTTCGGCGTGTTGAATGTGATCGGAACAAGACGGGAACCGAATCCCGCTGCAATGAATACTGCACGCTTGGCACGGTACGGCTCCAGCGCTTCAAGCCCCAATGCCGTGATCATACCGTTTGCAGCGTAACCTAATGAAACAAGTTCCTTTACCGTGCGATTAACTGAGCCCAGTGAATATCCTGTGCATGCCATCAGTTCCCTTTGTGTCAAGGACTTGCCTTTCTTTGCGAACGCCTCCAAAAGATCAAACTGTTTTCTCGTTAATTCCTGCTTCAATTTCAAAACCCCTTTTATTCCTTCGGATGTATAGCAAATGTTTTTGTTCAAAAACATTTCTATTTCATCAAAAATTGAACTGTATTTGATTGTATCTTACCAGAACATGTCAAAAAAAGCAAGAAAAAATAATTCCCCGCTTGTTAACTTGAACAAAAGGAGCGGCAAAGCCGCTCCTTTTATCCTTTTGAACTGATCCTGCTGTTGTTTGTTATCGTTTATTCCTGTATCATCACAAATCCCCCGGATGCGGTAGCCCCATTACCCGACAATGTCGATTTTAATGTCACCGGTATCGGTCTTGATTTCGCACCTGCCGCCGACCGTCGATTTCGGGACGTCGATCCTGCCCGTGCCGGTTTCGGTGAGAAACACCTTGTCGGAAAGCAGCGTGCCCGTGACGTCGCCCGTGCCGGTCTTCACGGTGATTTCCGCGGCGTCGCAGCCGTCGAACCGCACGTCGCCGGTGCTGCGCTCGATCGAGAGCATCGTTGCGACGACCGTATTCTTCATCGAAAGATCGCCCGTGCTGCCCGTCGAGATCAACAAACCGCACGATACGTCTGTGAGCTGTGTCTTTCCGGTACTGACGCAGATCGAAAGCCCGCCCGTGCATGCAACGGACTGCACCGTCACTCTGCCCGTCGAAACGGAGAGTTCCATCGTGTCCGCCTTCACATTTTCGACGGCAATATCCCCCGTGCTCGTCTGAATCGCAATGCGCTCCGCGGACGCGGCGGTCTTCACGTCGCCCGTGCTTGCGGTGATATCCGCGGTCCGGAACGAAAACGCCTCCGGAAGCTCGATATCTCCGGTATGTTCCGTGATCACAAGCGAATCGTATTCCCCTGCCGGCAGATAAACGGTGATCTTCGGCGTTTCCGCAAAGAGCGAGATGCGCTCAAACCATTCCCTTTCATCGACATGCCGGATCGTCAGCACGCCGTTCAGAACGACAACGGTGTGCTTTTCCTGTTCCGATTCACAGCATTCGACCCTGCATGTTCCGTCGGCGGACGGGACGAAGCAGATATCCGCGGTGTCCGTTTCCATTGAAATGCTTTGGAACGCTTCGGTGATCCGGTACGTTTTGATCTGATTTTTACCGCCGACGCCCAATTCGGAAAAATCCCACTGCTTTGCCGACATGACGATGCCGAACAGAACCAGTCCCCCCACGACGAGAACCGCCGCAATGATAAGCCAAACTTTTGCTGCCGTACGCATTATGCTTCCTCCTTCTTCATAAAACACTTCTTGATGCCGCGCGCGATTTTTCCCGTGAGTTTTACAACGCCCTTGCTTGCGGCTTTACACGCAAAGAACAGGAAGATCGCAAGCCCTGCGAGAACGAGTCCCGCCGCGAGCACCGCAAGCCCCGAAAGACCGTTGCCCTGCACCGTAAAGGAAATCCCCGCCGCAACGCAGACAAGCGCACAGACGGTAAACGCCGCGAAAACCGCCCACAGGCAGATGAGCAGCGCCCACAGCACGACATACAGCGAAAACACGACGGCAAACGCCGCGATCAGAAGCGAAAGCCAGATGGGCGAACCCAGCACCAGCAGCACGATCTCCCCCGCTTTCAGCCGTCTTTTCGGCTTGACGCGCTCCTTCACGATCTTCGTCAGCGGCGTCTCCGCTACGATCTGCGAGACAATTTCGTCGACCGGACCGACCGCCGCGACCGCTTCCTCCTCCGGAACGCCTTCTTCCATACGGTCGTCGATCATTTCGCCGTAGAAATTCGCCCGCTCCTCAATATCCGCCTGCGGCAGTCCGGACAGTCCGGCGCGCAACGCGTTCAAAAACTCCTGCTTAAGCATGCTCCTGCTCCTCCTTGGTTACAAATCGGTAGATGGTTTCGATCTCTTTCCAGTCATCCTTGAAATCCTCGATGCGTTTTATACCGTCGCCGGTGATATGATAGTACTTGCGAAGTCTGCCGTCATGTTCCGCAGTCCGCACCGACAGCATGTTTGCCGTTTCGAGACGTTTCAGAATGGTATACAGCGTCGATTCGGACAGCTCAAGATACGGTTTCATATCCTTGATGATCTTATAGCCGTAGGAATCTTCGTTCCGGATCGCCGCCAGTACGCACACGTCCAGAAGTCCGCGCTTCAACTGAATGTCCATACCATACCTCCTTTCATGGTATACATCGTAACGCGATGTATTATATTTGTCAAGCACTTTTTCAAAAAAGATGAAAGCTTTTTCGTCGTTTCGCGCAGCCGGCCGGAATCCGAAAAAAGCCCTTCGCCGCATTTGCGGCAAAGGGCTTTCGCTGTATTGATTTCAGTTGATATCGCGCTTTTTGAACAGAAGCAGTCCGAGCACCGTATTCACGATCCCGAAGAACAGATAGGAAAGCATGCCCTCCGCAAACATCAGTCCGCGCGACGTTTCCTCGCCCTGCGCGATCAGCCCGGTCAGACTGAAGCTGTTCAGGTTGAAGAAGTTCCCGGTAAACGACGGAATGAGATAGACCGCGTACCGGTACGGCTGATAGTCCACGAGCAGGAGCACGGAGTTGATCGCCATCAGCGCGATCGAGAGCACGATCGTAAAGATGATCGTCGGCGCAACGCTCCGGAACGTCATTGCAAACAGGGTGGAAACCGTTGCGATGAACACAAACGACATCGTTCCGGTTGCGATAAAGTACAGGATCTCTCTGCCGAGATCCATGGACGGATCCGTATTGAACGGGAAGAACAGCAGTGCGAGTCCCGCCGTCATCGCCGTGTAGATCGTGATCATGACCACCGAGAACAGGATCGAAACGATCAGATGCGAGAGATAGATCTCCGCACGGCGGTTTCCGGCAATGATCTTGTTGCGGAGCGTGCCGTTCGAAATGTCCATGCATACGAGGATCCCCGCGAACGCCGGAAGCACCAGACCGATGTTGTTCGTCAGCGAGTAAGCGGAGCCGATGATGGAATTGGCGTTGAACAGCATGTCCATGCCGCCCATGTCCGCATCGAGTCCCGACAACGCGCGGATGCCGACGTACAGGAACACGATCAGCACGGGAAACGCGAGCACGAGGATCAGCGCGATCAGCGTCAGACGGCTTTTCAGCACGCGGTAGATGTCCGCTTTCAGCAGTCGTTTCATGCGATCCGCCCCCTTCCGAGAAGACGAATGTAGTGGTCCTCGATCGTCTCCTCCAATGTGTTGACGGAGCGCACGCGGATATCCTTTTCGACCAGAATCCGCATGATCCGGTTCAGGTCCGCATCGCCGAAGACCGCAAGCTTTCCCTCCTCATGTCCGATCTCGGAAAAACTCCCGTCCGCCTTCAGCGCTTCTTCGACCGCTTCGATGTTCTCCGCGTCGATCACGATCCGCCGCCGCGCGTTCCGGTGCAGATCGTCCATCCGGATCTCCTCAAGCAGCACACCGTGCGAGATCACGCCGATCTTGGTGCAGATTTTTTCAAGCTCCGAAAGGATGTGGCTGGAGATCAGAAACGTGACGCCCTCCGCGTTCAGTTTCAGGATCGTTTCGCGGACTTCGATGAATCCCTGCGGATCCAGACCGTTCATCGGCTCGTCGAGGATCACGAAATCGGGATCGGAGACCATGACCATGGCGATACCGAGGCGCTGCCGCATGCCGAGCGAGAACTTGCCCGCCTTTTTCTTTCGGATCGATTCGTAATCGAGTCCCACGCGTCCGATCAGCGCGGCGAGTTCCTCGTCCGTCCGTTCGACGCCCGTAATGCAGCACTGCACCTTCAGGTTTTCCATCGCCGTCATGCTGCGGCTCATCGTCGCCGTCTCCACGATCGCGCCGGTGCGTCTGCGGGCGTCGAAGATCTCGCCCGACGTATTCGGCACGCCGTACAGCGCGTACGAACCCTTTGTGGGCGCGGCAAGTCCCGTCACCAGGCGAATCAGCGTGGTCTTTCCGGCGCCGTTTTCGCCGACAAAGCCGTAAATATCGCCCTTCTCAATATGCATCGAAACGTCTTTCACCGCAAAGTTGCCTTTGTAGACCTTGGAAAGACCGTTCGTCGTCAAAACATCCAATGCCGTTTTCCTCCTTCTTGGCGGGTTAATTGATTATATCACAACTCGTTCGCGATTTCCACGGAAAGCCGCAAAGCGGATCGCGGCGTTTCATTCGGGATCGCCGCCCCACGTCTCCACGCAGAAGCCCTTGCGTCCGCATTCCGGACAGGTCAGCCGGCGCGTTTTTGCCGTATGCGATGCAAAGAACATCTCCCTGAACGCAGGCCGGAACACCCGGTGGCATTGCGGGCAGATGTATGCGACATGCCGGTAATAATACCGGCTGATCAGGATCCCCCACGGGATCGCAATCGCGACAGACAACGCAAATACCCACCAGATTCCTTTGAACACCCACAGCAGGATGCCCGCGCATTCCAGCGCTGCGACCGGCAAAGCGGTCAGCAGCATGATCAGGAGCATGCGACGGTGTTTTTTCTTGTTTGTCATGGTGATCGCCACATCGCCGATGGATTCAACCGTGAAATGATCGGTCGCCGAAGCGGTCTTTCTGAGCTCCGCGATCTTTTCGAGCTTTGCGTCGAGCGCGCCGCGTTCCGTTTTCAGGTCCTGCTCCTGCTGTTCCAGAAGCAGCTCGATCACGCTTGCTGGGTCCTCCTCCATGAACAGCTGTCCGATGGTATCGATCGAAAGCCCGATCTCACGCAAAAAGCAGATGACCTTCAGCTTCCGAAGGTCGTCCTCGTCATAGAGCCGCCGACCGCCCTCGCTCAGCGCATGGGGCGTCAGAATGCCGCGCGTATCATAATACTGCACGGTGCGCACGGTCACGCCGCAGAGTTTTGCCATTTCACCCGTTGTATATTGCGACACAGCGTTTCGCCTCCTTTCACCGTCACTTTACCACATGACGCAGCGTCACGAGCAATACCTGACGCAGGGGGATTTTTCAAAAAAACGTCTTTTTTTCGTAAAAAGCGGAAGAAAGCCGGTAAGCTTCGATCTTACCGGCCCGCAATATCGGTTTTCCGCTCGCCTCGCTTCCGGAATCCGCACTCACGATTCCGTATGCGCTGTCAAAAGATTTCGGCGATGCGGACTGACGCCTTACAGCATCGTGCGGCGCTGTTCCTCGCGGGAGAGCGGCGAAAGGTCCGCCGGCGCGATATCGAAAACGGTGCGGCAGCCGGTTTCGCCGCGGTCGGCCATCCTCCCGATCGCCCGTGCAAACGCCGTGAGCACGCCCGCGGTGAACTCCGGATTGGAGTCAAGCGTCAGGGAATACTCGATCCGGTGCGTATGCTCGTCATGGAGTCCCGACGTTCCGGTGCGGATCACGAACCCGCCGTGCGGCAGCGCGCTGTGGTTCTTTTTCATTTCTTCTTCGGAAATGAACGTGACCGTCGTATCGTAATCGGCAAAATAGTTCGGCATCGTCTTGATCGCGCGCTCGATCGCTTCTTTGTCCGCACCCGGCGCGGCGACGACGTAGCATTCGCGCAGATGCTTCTGCCTTGCGGTAAGCTCCGGCTGTCTGCCGGAACGCACGGCATCCAGCACTCCTTCAATCGGCACCGTATACTGCCTTGCATCGACGACGCCCGGAATGCGGCGGATCGCGTCGGAATGTCCCTGACTCACGCCGCGGCCCCAGAACGTGTAGTCCTTCCCGTCCGGCAGGATCGCGTTCGCATACAGCCGGTTTAAGGAGAACATGCCGGGATCCCAGCCGCAGGAGATCAGCGAGAGCTTTCCGCCCGCCTTTGCCGCGGCGTCGACCGCATCGAAGTGCCTGGGGATGTTGGCGTGCGTATCAAAGCTGTCGATTACGTTGAAGTCCTTTGCAAGCATCGGGGTCAGCTCCGGCAGATCGGTGGCGCTGCCGCCGCAGAGGATCACCGCGTCGATTTCATCCTTGAAGCGAAAGATCTCACCGGCGGAAAACACGTTCGCGCCGGTTTCCGAATGAACGGAAGCGGGATCGCGCCGCGTAAAAATGCCGAAAAGCTCCATGTCCGGGTTCTTTCCGATCGCGGCTTCCACGCCGCGCCCGAGATTGCCGTATCCGTAAATTGCCAGTTTCATGGGATTTCTTTCCTTTTCTTTCCTGAATTAAACCTTTTATTCGAGTTCGATGGTGGAAGGCGGCTTGCTCGTCAGGTCGTAGAACACGCGGTTGACGCCTTTTACCTCGTTGATGATGCGGTTCATGGCGGTATCGAGAAGCTCATACGGGAGCCGTGCGGCGCGCGCTGTCATGAAGTCCTCCGTGATCACGGCACGCAGAACCACCGCATACGCATAGGTGCGGGCGTCGCCCATGACGCCGACCGACTGCATGTTGGTGAGCGCGGCGAAAAACTGACCTTTGCCGACGTCGACGCCTGCACGCGTCAGCTCCTCGCGGAAGATCGCGTCCGCCTCCTGCACGATCCGCACCTTTTCCGGCGTGACCTCGCCGACGATCCGGACGCCGAGCCCCGGACCGGGGAACGGCTGACGGTACACCATGGACGCGGGCAGTCCGAGCTCCAGCCCGACCGCGCGGACTTCGTCCTTGAACAGCTGTCTGAGCGGTTCGACGATCCCGCGAAACGACAACGTTTTCGGCAGACCCCCGACGTTGTGGTGCGACTTGATCACCGCGCCGCCCACGCCGCTTTCGATCACATCCGGATAGATCGTTCCCTGCGCGAGATAATCGATCGCGCCGAGCTTGTTCGCTTCCTCTTCAAACACGCGGATGAACTGCTCGCCGATGATCTTCCGCTTCTGCTCGGGATCGGTCACGCCCTTCAGCGCGCGGTAAAACCGTTCCTGTGCCTGCACGCGGACAAACTGCAGATCGAAGCCGCCGTTTTCGCCGAATACCGACTCGACTTCGTCGCCCTCGTTCTTGCGAAGCAGTCCGTGATCGACGAACACGCAGACGAGCTGCTTTCCGATCGCCCGCGACAGCAGCGCTGCCGCAACGGAGGAATCGACGCCGCCCGAAAGACCGAGCAGTACGCGCGCCGGACCGATCTTTTTGCGGAGCGCCTCGATCTGTTCCTGCGCGAATGCGGACATGTGCCACGACCCGCTGCAGCCGCAGATCTCGCGAACGAAACGGCGGAGCATCACCGCGCCTTCCGGCGTATGCACGACCTCCGGGTGAAACTGCACGGCATACAGACGGCGGTCCGGATCCTCCATCGCCGCGACGGGACAGTTGCCCGTGTGCGCGGTGATCAAAAATCCGTCCGGCACGCGTTCGATGCGGTCGGTGTGGCTCATCCAGCAGGACGTTTCGGACGGGACGCCGGAGAACAGCGCCGAGTCCGGCACATCGACAAACAGGTCCGAATGCCCGTATTCGGAGACGCCCGCCGGAACGACGGCGCCGCCCAAAAGCTTTGCGGTCAGCTGCGCGCCGTAGCAGATGCCCAGCACGGGGATGCCGAGCGAAAACAGACCGGCGTCGTACGAAGGCGACTGCGGCTCGTTTACGCTGTCGGGACCGCCGGTCAGAACGATGCCCTTCGGCTGCAGCGCGCGGATCGTTTCAAGGGACGTCGTATACGGCAGAATTTCGCAGTATACATTGCATTCACGAATGCGGCGGGCGATCAGCTGCTTGTACTGACCGCCGAAATCCAAGATAAGAATCTGTTCCATACTGCTATTTTACTCCACCGTGACGCTTTTTGCAAGGTTGCGCGGCTTATCGACATCCAAACCTTTTGCGACGCTCGTGTAGTACGCCAGAAGCTGCAGCGGAATGATCGCGATGCTGCCGATAAAATGCGGATCGGTGTTCGGCACGTAAACGGTGAAATTCGCCGCCTCCTCAACGTTGTAGTTGCCGTATCCGGTCAGCCCCATGAGATATGCGCCGCGCGCCTTGCATTCCGCCATGTTGCTGACGGTCTTTTCGATCCGGTCCCGCTGCGTCAGCACGCCGATGATCAGCGTGCCGTTTTCGACGAGGGAGATCGTGCCGTGCTTCAATTCGCCCGCCGCGTACGCCTCGCTGTGGATGTAGGAGATCTCCTTCATTTTGAGACTGCCCTCAAGACAGATCGCGTAATCGAGCCCGCGCCCGATGAAGAAGATGTCCCGCGCGTTGGCGTGCTTCGACGCAAACCATTGGATGCGCTCCTTGTTTTCAAACGCGCGTTCCATCTTGTCCGGCAGTTCGGAAAGTTCCCTGACATACGCCGCGTAACGCGCGGCGTCCAGCTTTCCGCGGACGTCGGCGAGCGCGATCGCAAGCGTATACATTGCCGCAAGCTGCGCGCTGTACGCCTTGGTCGTGGCAACGGCGATCTCGGGACCGGCGAGCGTATACAGCACGTGGTCCGCTTCCCGCGCGATGGTCGAGCCGATCACATTGACGATCGCAAGCGTCGGCACGCCCAGCGATTTTGCCGCCCGCAGCGCCGCGAGAGAGTCCGCCGTTTCACCGGACTGCGACACCACGATCACCAGAGAATCCTTTGAAAGCAGCAGCTTCCGGTAGCGGAACTCCGATGCAAGCTCCACGCGAACGGTCAGCTCCGCAAGGTCCTCGATCACGTACTGCGCAAGCATTCCCACATGCCACGCGGAACCGCAGGCGACGATGTGAACGTCCTTGATCCCGCGTAAAAACTCCGGCGTAAGCCCTGCGGCGGAGAGGTCGATCCTGCCGTCCTTCAGAATGCTGTTCAGCGTGTCGCGAACGGCTCTCGGCTGCTCGTGAATCTCCTTGATCATGAAGTGCTCGTAGCCGCCCTTTTCCGCCGCCTCGGCGTTCCATGTGATGCGGGAAAGCGGCAGCGAAATCTCGTCGCCGTTCAGATCGAAGAAATGCGCTTCGCCCGGAAGGAGTCGTGCGGACTGCAGATTGTCGATGTAATAGACGTCTCTCGTGTGCTTCAGAATCGCCGGCACGTCGGAGGCGAGAAAACTTTCGCCGTCCGCGACGCCGATGATCAGCGGGCTGTCCTTTCGCGCGCAGTAGAGCTCGCCCGGAAAGTCCTTGAACATCAGCGCAAGGGCATAGCTGCCGCGCACGCGCACCATCATGCGGTTGATCGCGTCGATCGGGCCGATCTTGTACTTCTTGTAGTAGTAGTCGACCAGCTTGATGACCACCTCGGTGTCCGTGCCGCTGTAAAAACGGTAGCCGTTGTTCAAAAGCTTCTGCTTGAGCTCCTCGAAATTCTCGATGATGCCGTTGTGCACGCCGACCACGTCCGATTCGACCGGTCCCGAGCCGGAGCCCGTTGCGTTGCCGGAAACGTGCGGATGCGCGTTTGCGCGGCTCGGCTCGCCGTGCGTCGCCCAGCGCGTATGTCCGATGCCGCAGAATCCCGGCATCGTCCTTCCTTCATCGGTCATTTCGATCAGGTTCTTGAGCTTGCCGGTCGCCTTTACGACCTCGGCAAGCGCGTCGCCGCTGCGCACGGCAAGGCCCGCGGAGTCATAGCCGCGGTATTCGAGCTTTTTCAGCCCTTCCAACAGGATCGGCGCCGCCGGCTTCGAGCCGGTATATCCGACGATTCCGCACATATTACGATACTCCCTTCCGATTCGTTATACGAATGACGCTACGCTACATTCCTTTTTGAAACAATCTCCGAAGCCGTTCGGCGGCTTCCTCCGTGTCTTCCCTGCTTCCGAAGCAGGAGAGGCGTACGTGTTTTTCTCCGCCGCCGCCGAAGCCCTCGCCGGGCGTAACGACGATCTGCGCGGTCCGCAGCAGATAATCGAAGAAGGACCATCCGCTTTGCCCCTCCGGACAGGGCAGCCAGATATAGGGGGCATTGCGGCCGCCGGTGAACCGGACGCCTGCGTTCATAAGCGCTTCGGAGAGAATGCGTCCGTTCTCCTGATAGACGGCGACGGCATCCCGGCTGTGGCTGACGCCCGCCGGGGACAGGGCCGCTTCGCCCGCCCGCTGCAAAACATACGAAACGCCGTTGGTACGCGTGGTTCGATCCTGCGTCCACATATCCCGAAGGGAACAGCCGTCCCGCACCAGCGTTTCCGGCACCACGGTGTATCCCAGACGCATGCCGGTGAATCCCGCCGTTTTGGACAGGGAGCAGATTTCGACGGCACATTTTTCGGCGCCCGGGAGTTCATAGATGCTGTGCGGCACGTCCGCGTCCTGAACGAAAGCTTCATAGGCGGCGTCAAATACGATGACCGCCCCGCATGCATTTGCCCAGTCTACCCACCGTTGAAGCTGCGCCCGGGTATATGCCGCGCCCGTGGGATTGTTCGGAGAACAGAGATAGACGACGTCGGCGTCCGTATCGGCTTCGGGCAGCGGCAGAAATCCGTTTTCCCGGGTTCCCGCGAGGGGAAGGATCTCCCGTCCCGCCATGCGGTTGGTATCCACATAGGCGGGATAGGCAGGTTCTGCCACCAATACCCGGGCGTTGGGCGCAAACAGGTTTCCGATGGCGCCCAGGTCATCGGCCGCCCCGCCGGAGATGAAAATCTCCTTTGCGGAAAGGATCATGTCCCGCCGCCGATAGTAGTTTGCCACCGCCGCCTTCATAAAGTCCGTGCCCGTCTCCGGCAAATACCCGTGAAAGGATTCCTTTCGGCTCTGCTCGTCGACCGCCCGATGCAGGGCTTCGATGACTGCGGGAGCAAGCGGTCCGGAAACGTCTCCCACGCCCAGCCGCAGCAGACGCCGGTCGGGATGGTCCGCCGCATAATCGGAAACCGTCTTCGTCAGGCGGGAAAAGAAGAAGGCGGGCGGAAGCTGCCCGTAGGCAGAATTGATTCCGCGCATGGTTCCTCCTCAATACACCAGCATGTATTTCTTCAGCTCCCAGTCGGTCACGCGCGTGCGGTATTCGTCCCACTCGCGCCGCTTGCCTTCCGTGTAATGCGTAAACACATGCTCCCCGAGCGTGTTCACGATCAGCGGATCGGCGGAAAGACACTCGACCGCCTCCAGGAGATTTCCGGGCAGACTGTCGATGCCGTGCGCCTTGCGCTCCGCCTCGGTCATCAGGTAGATGTTTTCGGTGATCTCCGCAGGCGGCGTCATGCCCTTCTCGATCCCGTCCAGTCCCGCGGCAAGGCACACCGCGATCGTAAGATACGGATTGCAGGCGGGGTCGGGACAGCGAAGCTCCACGCGCGTGGAGCTCCCGCGCGCCGCGGGAATGCGGATCAGCGCCGAGCGGTTCGACGCGCTCCATGCAAGGTAGCACGGCGCTTCATAGCCGGGCACGAGCCGCTTGTAGGAATTGACGAGCGGATTCGTGATCGCCGCCATGCCGCGCACATGCCTGAGCACGCCCGCAATGAAGCTGTACGCTTCCTTTGAAAGCTGTTTTTCGCCGTTCGGATCGAAGAAGATGTTTTTGCCGTCGCGGAACAGCGACATATTCGTATGCATGCCGCTGCCGTTGATGCCGAACACCGGCTTCGGCATGAAGGTCGCATGAAGACCGTAGTTCTGCGAAATCGTCTTGACCGCCATGCGGAAGGTCAGAATGTTGTCGGCTGCGGTCAGCGCCTCCTCGTACTTGAAGTCGATCTCGTGCTGTCCTTCCGCAACCTCGTGGTGGCTCGCCTCGATCTCGAAGCCCATCTCCTCAAGCATCAGGCAGATCTCGCGGCGCACGTTGCCGCCGTGGTCGATCGGCGCCATATCGAAGTAGCCCGCAGCGTCCGCCGTGCGCGACGTCGGCAAGCCCTTTTCGTCGGCTTCGAAGAGGAAAAACTCCATCTCCGGACCGACGTTGAATGTGTACCCCAGTTCCTCCGCGCGGCGAAGCGTCCGTTTCAGGATGTAACGCGGATCGCCGACAAACGGCGTGCCGTCGGGATTGTAGACGTCGCAGATCAGCCGCGCCGTCTTGTGCATGGCGGGCTGCCACGGCAGGATCGCGAAGGTGTTGAGATCGGGACGCAGATACTGATCGGATTCGTGGATGCGCGTAAAGCCCTCGATCGAGCTGCCGTCGATCATGATCCGGTTGTCCAGGACCTTGTCGATCTGCGAGCGCGTAACCGCGACGTTCTTCATTTGTCCGAAAATGTCGGAAAACTGCAGGCGGATGAATTCGATGTCTTCTTCATTGACGATACGGACGATGTCCTCTTTTGTATAATGCTTCATGGTTTTTCTCCTTTGTTTTTATGATGTTGCGCCGCCTCGACGAATCCGAGAAACAACGGGTGCGGCTTAATGGGTCTGCTCTTGAATTCCGGATGATACTGCACGCCGACATAAAACGGCATATCCGTGATCTCCGCGGCTTCCACGAGGCGTCCGTCCGGCGAAACGCCCGAGAAGGTCAGTCCCGCGTCGGAAAGTCGCTGTCGGAATTCGTTGTTGAGCTCGTACCGGTGTCTGTGCCGCTCCGCGATCGCATCAAGCGCGTAACAGCGCCGCATGGTCGTGCCCGGCTGTACGATGCAGGGATAGCTTCCGAGCCGCAGCGTACCGCCCTTGTCGATCTCATCGCTCTGCCCCGGCATGAAGTCGATGACCTTGTGCGTGCTTTCGGAATCGAATTCGCCGGAGTTCGCGTCGGTCCAGCCGAGGACGTTTCGCGCATACTCGATGCACATGATCTGCATGCCGAGACAGATCCCGAAATACGGCAGATGATGCGTTCTTGCAAAGCCCGCCGCTTCGATCATGCCCTCGATTCCGCGGCTGCCGAATCCGCCGGGCACCAGTATGCCGTCGACGCCGGAAACGTCGTCCGGCGTAAACGTCTCCGAATCGATCCAACGGATATCGACCGAAACGCCGCGCGCATATCCCGCGTGTTTCAGCGCCTCGACGATCGAAAGATACGCGTCGTGCAGCTGCGTATACTTGCCGACGATCGCAACCGAAACGGAACCGGTCGGATGCTTGACGCGGTCGACCATCTCCCGCCATTTTTCAAGGTCCGGCTCCGGCGCGGAAAGATGCAGTTTCCTGCATACGATCTCGGAGAAATGCGCCAGCTCGAGGTACAGCGGCGCTTCGTACAGCGTGTTGAGCGTCAGGTTTTCGATGACGCAGTCGCGGTCGACGTTGCAGAAATGCGCGATCTTTTCGAAAATGCCGTCGTCCGTGATCGGCTCGTCGCAGCGAAGCACGAGAATATCCGGCGAGATGCCCATGCCCTGCAGCTCCTTGACCGAATGCTGCGTCGGCTTGGACTTGTGCTCGCCGCTTGCCCTGAGATAGGGGACGAGCGTGACGTGGATGTAGATCGCGTTTTCGCGTCCGACCTCGCGTCCGACCTGACGGATCGCCTCCAGAAACGGCTGCCCCTCGATGTCGCCGATCGTGCCGCCGACCTCGGTGATCACGATGTCCGCGTCCGTCTTTTCGCCGACGCGGTAAATGAAGCGCTTGATCTCGTCGGTGATGTGCGGGATCGTCTGCACCGTCTTGCCGAGATATCCGCCCTGTCGTTCACGGGCGAGCACGTTTGCATAGACCTTTCCGGTCGTCAGATTCGAATAGCGGTTCAGATCCTCGTCGATGAAGCGCTCGTAATGCCCGAGATCGAGGTCGGTCTCCGCACCGTCTTCCGTGACGTAGACCTCGCCGTGCTGATAGGGGCTCATCGTGCCGGGATCGACGTTGATGTACGGATCGAGCTTCTGCGCCGCGACCTTGAACCCGCGCGCCTTCAGAAGCCGTCCCAAGGACGCCGCCGTAATGCCCTTGCCGAGACCGGAAACCACGCCGCCGGTCACAAAAATGTACTTCTTCATTTCTTCATTCCTTCATTTCCTCATTCTTTATTCAAAAGAGAGAGGCGCCCGCCCGAGGGGTGTTTCCCCTGCGGATGGACGCCTGACGTTCATCTTCATTCATATCATCGGAATGATGCATATTCGGTTTTGTTCGCCTCGCGGTTCGCGTCAGCGATATATGATATATAAAAAACACGTTAAAAATTATACCCATGTCCGATTCATTTGTCAATAGTTTTTTTCAAGCCCCGGACAACAAAAAAGAGAGCCGGAAAGGGCTCTCCGTGAGAATGATTCTGTTTACGCAAACCGGGTCATTCCCACTCGATCGTGCCGGTGGGTTTGGGCGTGAGGTCGTAGAGCACGCGGTTGACGCCCTTGACTTCGTGCGTGATGCGGTCGGTGATGCGCGCAAGCAGTTCAAACGGAACGTTCTCGACCGTTGCGGACATTGCGTCGCGCGTGTTGACGGCACGCAGGATGACGGGCCATTCGTCGACGCGGCGACCGTCCTTGATGCCGACGGAGCGGAAATCGGGGACGATCGTGAAGTACTGCCAGACCTTTCCGGCAAGACCGGCGTTTGCAAACTCCTCGCGGAGGATCGCGTCGGATTCCCGGACCGCTTCAAGCCGGTCGCGCGTGATCGCGCCGAGGCAGCGCACGCCGAGACCGGGACCGGGGAACGGCTGACGGTAGACCATGTTGTCCGGCAGACCCAGCGTCTTGCCGACGACGCGGACTTCGTCCTTGAACAGGATGCGGACGGGCTCGACAAGTTCAAACTTCAGGTCCTCGGGCAGACCGCCGGCGTTGTGATGCGCCTTGATGCCCTGCTCGCTCTCAAGAATGTCGGGCCAGATCGTGCCCTGCGCGAGGAAGGTGATGTCCTCGAGCTTGCGCGCTTCCTCCGCAAAAACGTCGATGAACGTGCCGCCGATGATCTTGCGCTTCGTTTCGGGATCGGAGACCCCCGCGAGCTTGTCGAGGAAGCGATCCACGGCGTCGACATAGATCAGGTTGGCGTCCATCTCGCCC
The DNA here is from genome assembly GCA_902792295.1 of uncultured Eubacteriales bacterium. Taxonomy (GTDB): domain Bacteria; phylum Bacillota; class Clostridia; order Christensenellales; family CAG-138; genus UBA3792. The sequence continues at coordinate 44,217 of CADAZC010000001.1, read as the reverse complement.
CGGAACACGCGGATGACCTGCTCGGGTTCGCCCTTCCGGAGAAGACCGTGGTTGACGTGCACGCAGACAAGCTGCTTTCCGATCGCACGGATCAGAAGCGCCGCGACGACGGAAGAATCGACGCCGCCGGACAATGCAAGAAGAACCTTTTTGCCGCCGACCTGCGCGCGGATATCGGCGATCTGTTCGTCAATGAACCGCTGCGCAAGCGCGGACGTCGTGATGCGTTCCATGTTTTCCGGTCTTGTAAGAATCGGCATATTCTGTACCTCCCCTGCATCAAATGATCGCTTATTCGTCGTCCCGGAACACAATGTTGCCGGGCTCCGCCTTCTCGATGATCGCCAGCGATTTGAGGTTCACGCCGCGCTCTCTCAAGCGGTCGCCGCCGCCCTGAAAACCCTTTTCGATCGCGCAGCCGATGCCGACGAGCTGAGCCCCCGCCTGCTCGACGATCTCGCAAAGACCGCGCAGCGCTTCGCCGCGGGCAAGGAAATCGTCCACGACCAGCACGCGCGTGCCGGGCTTGATCCAATCCTTTGCAACGAGCAGCGTGACCTTCTTTTTATAAGTATAGGAGAAGATCTCGCTCTTGAAAAGACCGCCCTCGATGTTGTCGCTCTTTGCCTTCTTGGCATAGACCATCGGCTTTCCGTAGCGCAGCGCGCAGATTGCGGTCAGCGCGATGCCGCTTGCCTCGGCGGTCAGAAGAAGATCGACGTCGTCGACATTGAAATACTTCATAAACTCGTCCGCAATGTGGCTCATCAGCTCGCAGTCCACGCGGTGGTTCAGAAACCCGTCGACCTTGATGATGTCGCCCGGAAGCACCCTGCCCTCTTTGAGGATCCGTTCTTTCAGTTCCTTCATTTTTCCCCTCCTGTATAAAAGAATTGCAGCAGAGAAGTCTGCTGCCAATATCGCAGGCACACGCAAGGCGAAACGCCCTGCGCACACCCGATCTCCCAATAGTCGCAGCTGCGGCGCCGCGGTAGAAACGTCCGGGCCATCCATCCGGACCTATATCGGCAAAATATTTGTTTTATTATACGCCACGCACGCGCGAATTGCAAGAAAAAAACGGCTTGTTCCCGAAAAAAGAATCATCGTGTCGAATCGCCTGCCGGCCGCTCCGTCCGCTTGACTTTGCCGGCGGAGAGATGCTAAAATGAATCCATCAAACAGAGAAAGGAAGCGGCGTTTTTGAGCAGAACCGAAGCCGTTGAAGCATACCGCTCGGCACACAAAAAAGCATTGAAAACCTACCGGGAAGATACGGAGCGCGGACGCTGGCCGTATCCGAAGGTGCTGGACGATATTCTGGACAATCACCGCATTGCCGGACGCATCGAGCTCGGCGTTCTGAACGTTCCGATCGAACGGGTCGTCGGAACCGTCAGCGACGGACGGCGCACCGTTTTCACCCGCGATTTCATGCCGCTGCCGGAACCGAACACCGAGTTCGGCACGAAATGGATCTCACTTTGCGAAGCGCACCTCGACGCCGAAGGCATCCGCGATCCGATCCGCTGCTACGAATACTACGGAAACTTCTACGTGCAGGAAGGCAATAAGCGCCTGTCCGTGTTCCGGTACTTCGACGCGCCGACGGTCCCCGCCTCGGTGCTGCGCATCGTGCCCGCGTACTCGGACGATCCCGAAACGCGGCTGTACTATGAGTTTCTCGAATTCTATCATCTTTCCCGCACCTATGCGTTCCGCTTTTCGAAGCCCGGCAGCTATCGCAAGCTCGTCGCGGCGCTCGGCTTCGAGCCGGACGAGGTCTGGACCGAGGAACAGCGTCGAAAGGTCGTTTCCGCATACACGTATTTTTCGGACGCCGCGGCGCGCATAAAGCTTCCGGACGGCGTCGACCTGTCCGACGCGTTTCTGGCGTGGGTCTCTGTGTACTCGCTCGACGATCTCAATGCGCTCTCTTCCGAAACGATGCTCGCCTCGCTGAACGCGAGCGTGACCGACATCGAAGCGGACGTGACCGTCGCGACCGAATCGGACGCGCCGAAGGACGACGCGGAACCTGCCGGGATCCTTTCGCGCATCTACAACGCCATGTTCCTGCCGACGCACATCAACGCGGCGTTCATTCACGAGTTTGCGCCGGAGCAATCGAACTGGGTGCGCGGGCACGAGCAGGGACGGCTGTTCGCCGAAGAACAGCTTGCGGGAAAGATCACGACGCGCGCGTATATCGCCGATGCGGAGACCAATGCCGACACGCTCTTTGCCGAGGCGGTCAAGGACGGCGCGCAGGTCATCTTTGCCACAACCCCTTCGCTGATCGACGCATGCCGCCGCGCCGCCGCCGCATACCCGAACGTCAAGGTGCTCAACTGCTCGGTCGCGATGCCCTACCCCGGCGTCCGCACCTATTACAGCCGCATCTATGAAACGAAGTTCCTTGCAGGCGTGATCGCGGGCGCGTGCTCGCACAGCGACCGGCTCGGCTACGTTGCCGCCGCCCCGATCTTCGGCGTTCCGGCAAGCGTCAACGCGTTTGCGCTCGGCGCGCGCCTCGTCAATCCGCGCGCGGTGGTCAAGCTCCGCTGGTCCTGCACGGAACCCGATCCGCTTGCCGCCCTGATCAAGGACGGCGTGGACGTCGTCAGCAACCGGGAATGGTTTGCGCCGGAAGCGCCGCAGCCGCCCTACGGATTGATCCGCATCCGGAACGACGGTTCGCCGGAACCGCTTGCCGCAACCTACTGGAACTGGGGCGCGTTCTATCAAAAACTCCTGAGCGATCTGCTGCTCGGACATTGGGAGGACGAAAGCGCGAACCGCAGCGCCGCCGCCATCAATTACTGGTGGGGCATGCAGAGCGGCGTCATCGGCGTCACGCCCTCGGAAAAGCTGCCGGAGGGCGTCAAGGCGCTCGTCGAAGCGCTGAAAAACTCGATCGCGGAAGGGCGGCTCGATCCGTTCCGCCGCGTTATGTCCGATCAGGAGGGCATCGTCAGAAACGAGGGCGACCGCTGGCTTTCGCCGTCCGAGATTTTGCATATGGACTGGCTTTCCGATACGATCGAGGGCAGTATCCCGACGTTTGACGAGCTCATGCCGGTCGCGCAGAACATCGTACGGCTGCTCGGCGTTTACCGCGAAGAGATCCCGCCGGTCAAGGACGGACCGATCCTATGAAGATCCTGCTGCTTGCCGACATCGAGGATACGGCGCTCTGGGATTACTTCTCGCCGGACCGCGTGAAGGGCTATGACCTGATCCTTGCCGCGGGCGATCTCAAGGCGGAGTACCTGACTTTTCTGGTAACGATGTCGAACCTGCCGGTGTTCTACGTGCACGGCAATCACAACGCGGCGTACGATCATTATCCGCCGGAAGGATGCGAATGCATCGACGACCGGCTCGTCACCTATCGGGGACTGCGCATCCTCGGGCTCGGCGGCAGCGCGCTCTACAGCCGCGAACCGTACCAGTACACCGAGCGCGAAATGCGGCGGCGCATCGCCCGGCTGCGCTTTGCGGTCTGGAAGGCGCGCGGCGTCGATATCGTTCTGACGCATTGCCCGCCGAAGGGGTACGGCGACGCGGACGACTACGCGCACCGCGGATTCGAAGCGTTTCTGCCGATGCTCGACCGGTGGAAACCGAAAGCGCTTGTGCACGGGCATGTGCATATGAACTACGGCGACATCAAGCGCGAGCTCTCGTACGGCGAAACGCGCATCATCAACGCATATCAGCGCTACACGCTGGAAATCGACACGGACAAGTAAGAACACAACGGGGTTTTCTTCTCCCGATTCCTTGACACGCCGTCTTTTGACGGCGTATAATTTTATATATATTGATCGAAACGGGAACGAAACATGGGAGATCAGTTTGCAAGAACAAGACTTTTGATCGGCGACGACGGGATCGAACGGCTGCAAAAGGCGCGTGTCGCCGTGTTCGGACTCGGCGGCGTCGGAAGCTACGTTGCGGAAGCGCTTGCGCGGAGCGGGGTCGGCACGCTGGACATCATCGACGACGACGTGATCGCTTTAAGCAATCTGAACCGGCTCCTGTACGCAACGCATGACAATATCGGTCAACCGAAAACGGAGGTCGTAAAGGCGCGCATCGCTTCGATCTGTCCCGAAACGACCGTTTTTGCGCACCGCTGTTTCTACCTGCCCGAAACCGCAGACCGGTTCGATTTTTCAAAGTACGATTACGTCGCGGACGCGATCGACACCGTATCCGGAAAGCTGCAGCTCGTTATTCAGGCAAACGCCGCAAACGTGCCGGTCATCAGCTGCATGGGCGCGGGCAACAAGCTCGACCCGACGGCGCTCGAAGTCGCGGATATCTCGAAAACGAGCGTATGTCCGCTGGCGCGCGTGATGCGGCGCGAGCTCAGAAAGCGCGGGATCGATCATCTCAAGGTCGTTTACTCCACGGAACCGCCGATCGAGCCGAACGGCGAACCGGAGGAGACCCTTCTGCATGCAAAGCGGCAGACGCCGGGAAGCTGCGCCTTCGTCCCCTCCGTTGCGGGGCTCATGATGGCGGGCGAGATCGTTCGCGATCTTTGCGGAATCAGTCGAAACCATTAAAACAGCGGAATTGACCGCGGAAAGGATTACGATATGCCGGGACCGATGGGCGGACCGATGGGACCGCGCGGTTTTCTGACCGATGAAGAAAAACAGAACGTTCCGAAAGTGACCGGATCGCTGATCAAACGGATCCTCTCCTATCTGAAGCCGTACTGGCTGCAGTTTTTGCTCGTGTTCGTCACGATCCTCGTCTCCGCGGGCGTCGGACTTCTGCCGAGCATCATTACGGGGCGGATCGTCAACGAGGCGCTGGTCGGCAAGAACATGAAGCTGCTCGTTCAGCTGCTGATCGCGGCGTTCGTCACGCTGACGGCGTCGCAGGTCATCGGCGTGCTGGAAAGCTATATCAACGCGTGGATCTCGAACAAGATCATCTATGACATGAAGAACCAGATGTACGGTCATCTGCTGTCCATGCCGCACGCGTTCTTTACCACCGAAAAACAGGGCGACATCATCACGCGCATGAACTCCGACATCGGCGGCGTTTCCAGCGTGATCTCCGGAACGCTCACCAGCATCGTGCGCAACATCGTCATCGTCGTTTCCACGCTCGTCGCGCTGTTCGTCATGAGCTGGCAGCTTGCGCTTGTCGGCATTCTCATTATCCCGCTTCTGATCCTGCCGACGCGTTCCGCGGGCAAAACGCGCTGGAAGCTGGCGAGCGAAAGCCAGGCGAAGCACGACGAGATGAATCAGCTCGTCAACGAAACGCTTTCCGTTTCCGGCTCGCTGCTCGTCAAGCTGTTTGCGCGGGAAAAGCGCGAGATGCAGCGCTTTGAAACCGTCAACGACGAGGTGACGAAGCTTTCCATGAAGGAACAGCGCAGCGGCAAATGGTTCATGGTCCTGATGGGCATGTTCACCGAGATCGGTCCGCTTCTGATCTACTTCGCCGGCGGCTGGTTCATCATCAAAAAAACCGATCCCACCCTCGACGTCGGCGTTATCACGTCCACCGTCATGCTGATCAACCGGCTCTACCGCCCGGTCCAGTCACTTCTCAACATCCACGTGGACTTCACGCGCTCGCTTGCGCTGTTCACGCGCATCTTCAACTACTTCGACATGGTTCCGGCAATCCAGGCGCCCAAACAGCCGCGCAAGCCCGCCATCGACGGCGCCGACATCCGCTACGATCACGTGGCGTTCTCCTATTCGCCGGAAAAGCCGCTTCTGAGCGACATCGACTTCACCGTGCCCGCCGGAAAGATGTACGCCATCGTCGGACCGTCCGGCTCCGGCAAGAGTACGATCGTAAATCTCCTCCCCCGTCTCTACGACGTGAACGCGGGCGGCGTGCGGATCGGACAGACCGACGTGCGCGCGATCGACCTTGTGTATCTTCGTCAGAGCATCGGCGTCGTCACGCAGGATTCGTACCTCTTCAACGGCACGATCCGCGACAATCTGCTCTACGCAAAGGAGGACGCGACCGACGAGGAACTGATGGCGGCGCTCGAAACGGCGAGCTTGACCGAGTTTATCGCAAACCAGCCCGACGGGCTCGACACGGTCGTCGGCAACCGCGGGCTGAAGCTGTCCGGCGGCGAAAAGCAGCGGCTCTCGATCGCGCGGATCATCCTCAAAAATCCGAGCATCCTGATCCTCGACGAGGCGACGTCCGCGCTCGACTCCATCTCGGAAAACGCGATCCAGGACGCGCTCGAAGCGCTGATGAAGGGGCGCACCTCCATCGTCATCGCGCACCGGCTTTCGACGATCCTCAAGGCAGACCGCATTCTGGTCGTTGCAAACGGCACGATCTCCGAGCAGGGCACGCACGACGAGCTTTTGCAGAAAAACGGCATCTACCGCGAGCTGTACGAGACGCAGTTCCGGAAGATCATCGACAGGGAATCCGAAAAAACCGAATAAATGCATCTATCCGTCACGGACCGGAAAACGGTCCGTTTTTTCTTACACAGATTTTACGTAAATAGTTTACGGAATCCGGTTGCAAACGCAACGTGTTTCTGTTACGATACAGGCAGGAGAGTATGGGGAGGTTCGGTATTTATGCCATTCGAAAATGTGCTCGGGATCATCGGCGGCATCGCGATTTTCCTGTTCGGCATCAAAATCATGGGCAACGGCATCGAGCGGCTGGCGGGTGCAAAGCTCAAGTCGATCCTCGAAAAGCTGACGACAAACCGGTTTTTGGGGCTGCTCGTCGGTACGGTGATCACGGGTATCATCCAAAGCTCGAACGCGGTCTCCGTCATGACCGTCGGCTTTGTCAACGCGGGCCTGATGCCCCTTGAAAATGCCGTCGGCGTCATCATGGGCGCCAACATCGGCACCACGATCACCGGTCAGCTCATTGCGTTCAACATCGACGCCTACGCCCCGATCATTGCGTTCGCGGGCGTCATGGCGATGACATTCCTGAAAAAGCGTCCGTGGAGCGACATTCTGTACGCGCTGACCGGTCTCGGTCTTCTGTTCATGGGCATGACGCTTATGAAGGAACACATGAAGGTGCTTGCCGAAGTTGAATGGTTCAAAAACCTGATCCTCAGTCTCGACAACCATCCGCTTCTGGCGGTGCTCGTCGGTACGGTCATGACGATGCTTCTGCAGAGCGTTTCGGCTTCGGTCGGCGTACTGCAGGCGATGGCGATGTCCGGGGCGCTCGGCACGAACCCGCTCGGCATTGCGGTATACCTGATCTGCGGACAGAACATCGGCTGCACCACCGTTTCGGTGCTCGCCTCGGTCGGCGGCACAAAGGACGCAAAGCGCACCGCCTGCATCCACGTGCTGTTCAATGTGTTCGCCTGCATCATCTGCGTCATCCTTCTGCAACTCTTCCCCGGCGTGCTTGATTTCATCGCGCGCATTTCCGGCAGCGTCAACGGTACGCCCAACTATGCGCAGCAGCTTGCGAACGCCAATACGTTCTTAAAGATCGCGGCGACCGTCCTCATGTTCCCGCTCTCGTCGCTGCTCATCAAGCTCTCGCGGCTCATCATCCGCGGTGAAGACAAGCTTGACGGACGCCGCCTCATCCACATTGTCGGCGGCAAGGACTTCGGTTCCTCCGTCACCGCGGTCGCTTCGGTCGAAAAGGAGACCGAGCGCATGTACGATATCGCGCACGAGAATCTCAAAAAGGTTTATGCCGCCATGACCGCGCCCAGAAAGGGCGATCTCGACGGCATCGCCGAAAACGAAGAAACGCTCGACTGGCTGAATTCCGAGATCTCGAAGTACCTTGTTGAGATCAACCGCAACGGCCTCGGCGAATCCGATGCGCGTTCGGTCGACCGCATGCATCACGTCATCGTCGACTACGAGCGCATCGGCGACCACGCAAACAATATTGCGGGCTATATCCAGCACATGCGCGAGCGGAAGATGCAGTTCTCCGAAGCCGCCATGGATGAGATCGCGCCGCTGTTCCTCAAGGTACTGACCATCGTTGAGGACGCGCACACCTGCATGAGAACGCCCAAGGCAATGCCGCTTTCGAACATTGCCGAACGCGAGCAGGAGGTCGACGATCTCGTCGATCTGTACGAAGACAACCACATCAAGCGTCTTTCCGAGGGCAAGTGCTCTGCCGAGATCGGCATGCTTTATGTGGAAGCGCTGACCGACCTCGAACGTATCAGCGACCACGCGCTGAACATCGCGGAGGCGGGACAGGCGTAACGCCTTCGGTCTGACGAAAAACGAATCGCCGTCGATCGTGCATCAAAAAAGGACTTCCTTTCGGAAGTCCTTTTCGATTGGGAGATTGTGATCGTTCGGGATCAGACGATGCCCTGTGCCAGCATAGCGTCCGCAACCTTCTTGAAGCCCGCGATGTTCGCGCCGGCAACCAGGTTGTAGCCGAGTCCGCACTCTTCCGCCGCTTCGACGGATGCCTTGTGGATGTTGATCATGATGTTGTGGAGCTTCGCATCGACTTCCTCCGCCGTCCAGGAGAGACGCTCGGAGTTCTGGCTCATTTCGAGACCGGAGACGGAGACGCCGCCCGCGTTGACCGCCTTGGACGGAGCAACGACGAGACCCTGATCCATCAGATAGAACAGCGCGTCGTTGGTCGTCGGCATGTTCGCGACTTCGATGTAGTACTTGATGCCGTTCGCAACGATCTTCTGCGCGGAATCCATGTGCACGTCATTCTGCATTGCGCAGGGCATGACGATGTCGACCTTGCGGCCGAAGGGCTTCTCGCCCGGGAAGAACTCAACACCGAACTTGTCCGCATAGTCCTGCACGCGGTTGCGGCGGGATGCGTTCATCTCGAGCATGTAGTTGATCTTCTCCTCGGTGACGACGCCGTCCGGATCGTAGATGTAGCCGTCCGGGCCGGAGAGCGTGACGACCTTTGCGCCGAGCTCGGCTGCCTTCTTGGTGACGCCCCATGCAACATTGCCGAAGCCGGAGACCGCGATGGTCTTGCCCTTGATGGTGTCGTTCTCATGCTTCAAAACTTCGCAGAGATAGTAGACCGCACCGTAGCCGGTTGCTTCCGGACGAATGAGGGAACCGCCGAAGGAAAGACCCTTGCCGGTGAGAACGCCGTTCTCATACGCATTGCGGATGCGCTTGTACTGACCGAACATGTAGCCGATCTCACGACCGCCGACGCCCATGTCGCCTGCCGGAACGTCCACGTTCGGGCCGATGTGACGATAGAGCTCGGTCATGAAGCTCTGGCAGAAACGCATGATCTCACGATCGCTCTTGCCGGTCGGATCAAAGTCCGCGCCGCCCTTGCCGCCGCCCATCGGGAGGGAGGTCAAACTGTTTTTGAAGGTCTGCTCGAAGCCGAGGAACTTCATAACGGACAGGTTGACGTTCTTGTTGAAACGGATGCCGCCCTTGTACGGTCCGATCGCGCTGTTGAACTGTACGCGGAAGCCGCGGTTGATGCGGACAACGCCCTGATCGTCCACCCACGGTACGCGGAACTCGATGACGCGCTCCGGCTCCACCATGCGCTCGAGAAGGCCGTTCGCCTCATACTCGGGATGACGGGAAACGATGACTTCGAGGGACTTCAAAACTTCTTCAACGGTCTGAAGGAATTCCGGCTCGTTCTTGTCGCGGCGTTCGACGTCCGCGAGGACACGTTCGATATAGCTGTTCATAGCTCCTCCGATAATAGTTTATTTTGGGAATTTCCCAACAAAAATATGATATCACTTTGCGGATAAAAGTCAACCGAGCGACCCGCGTTTTCACCGTCAAAAACAGAATATATTTTTCGGTTTGCCGCACACGGAAAAAAAGGATCCGCTTTCGAAAAACGGATCCCGTAAACCGTTCCGGATTCAGTTCGAGCGGATCAGCAGCACCGGCGTGCCCTCCCTGATCGGTTCGGACAGCGTCGGGTTGCAGGACTTCACGCGTTCCGTCGACACGCCGAAACGCTTGCCGATCGAGAACACCGTTTCGTCCGGATCGGCAAACCAGACCAGCATACCGCAGTCCGTCTCACACGGAACACCCGGACCGAGCTCCGGCACGTGGTCGAACGTAAACGCGCGGTACCACTCCGTTTCGACCGACACCGTCATTGTGAGCGCAACGGTGCGCCCGCCGCCGGAAAGCGACGCGTCGAACGCGCGGATGCGCACGACCGGCAGCGTGCCCTTCGCCTCCGTTTCAAACGACAGCGGCAGTTCGTAGGTGAAGCTCTGCTTCATGCCGTCGTCGTCGCGATAGACGACCGTTGCGGCCAGCACGCCTTCGATCATGCCCTTGCCGTTCTCGACCGCGGCGCGCGTCACGGCGGGGCGCAGCGCGGCATACAGCGGCAGGTACGCATCCTTCATGTGCGACGGTACGGGGATGTTTTCGGTCATCTGTACGTTCTGGCTCCATGCGCCCTCGTAGTTCAGCGCCCGCGCGTGCCGGACGCCGCAGGAGAAATCGCTCGCCGCGTCGTACGCGTCGGTCAGGATCCGCAGCGTTTCCGAAGTACAGCCGTACACGCCGATCGACATCGCCGCGTCGACCGTCGCCGCCCCCTCCTCCTCGACCGTGACCGAAAGCGAGGTCAGCGTCGCGGTCGCAAACGCGTTCTCCCCCGGCTCGCAGGCGATCACGTCGGAAAACGGCAGCGAATACTGCTCTCTGCGAATGCCGCCGTCCGCCGCGCCGTACAGCACGCACAGCTTCAGCTCGCCCTGCGGCAGCATGCCCTCCGTGCCCTTGACAAGCCCGTTGACGAGCGGCGTTGCGGTCGCCTTGATCACCGTCATGCCGCGCGGCGCGTCGATCTCCTCATTCATCCGCAGACTGTGCGCGCCGAGCAGCGTACGTTTTTTCAACGTGACCGAAGCCGTCAGCGTTTCCGCGTCCTTCGCGTCGTCCAGTCCCGTGATGCAGTCGATCTGTTCCGGCTGGAACACCGCGGCGCGAAGCTGCACCGTCGCCTGCATCCGGAGTCCTCCGTCCTCGCGCTTCACGCTGCACGCCGGGATCTCCGCGGAAACGCGCGCCGTCATTTCTGGCGTCACGCCCTCCATGCGGATCGTGTGTGAAAACTCCGCCGCCGCCTCGAACGCGTACGGAAGCCGCTCGGTGCTTTCCACCGTCGGACGCAGCGTCATCGTCCCCGTCACGACGATCGCGCCGTCCCGGCAGCTGATCTCGTCGACCGTCGCTTCGCTCTCCGCCGACAGCACGCGTTCCAGCGTCTTCCCCTGCGGCAGCGGGATCGCGCTTTCCATCTGTGCCTGCGCCGTCGTTTCTCCGAACAGCGTTTCCGTCATAAGCGTCGTTTTTCGTATCTCCATGTCGAACACTCCTTTTTGATCTTCTCGGCAAAGAATATGCACAATACAACCAAAACTTGCGTTTTTCCCGTCCGCGGGCTATAATGATATACGGAAAAAGTTGCACGGAGGTACGACCGATGGCGGAGAAGCTGCGCTATACGCTGATGCTGCGCGTGTACGGCGAGGAAAAGATTTTCGGACCGGGCATTGCCGAGCTTCTGGAGCGTGTCGAACAGACGCACTCGCTGCGAAAAGCCACGCAGGACATGGGCATGGCATACAGTAAGGCGTGGCGCATCGTCAAGACCGCGGAAAACGCGCTGGGCTTTCCGCTTCTGGATTCCACCGTGGGCGGCAAGGGCGGCGGCAGCGCGCATCTCACCGAACGCGGCAGGCGGTTTCTTACCGCGTACCGCAGGTTTGAATCGGTCGTGCACGCCTACGCGGACGAGATCTTCGAGGACATGTTCGGGGAGGATTCGGAATGAAGTTTTATAAGATGCATGGCCTCGGAAACGACTTCGTGCTGTTCGACGGCAGAGAAGTGATGGGCGTCGACTGGAACGCGCTGACCGTGAAGATCTGCAACCGGCACACCGGCGTCGGCGCAGACGGCGCTTTGATCCTCCTGAACTCGGCGGTCGCCGACGTGCGCATGCGCATCATCAACGCCGACGGCAGCGAAGCCGAGATGTGCGGCAACGGCATTCGCGCGTTCGCACGGTATGTTTTCGAGAACGGCGTCGTACGCGGCACGGAATTCACGGTCGAAACCGGCGCGGGCGTCATGAAACCGCGCATCGTCCTGAAAAACGGACGCGTGGACGGCGTTCGCGTGGATATGGGCGAACCGAAGATCGAGGCGAAGGACGTGCCCGTCAAGGTCGACGGCCGCGCGATCGGCATGCTTCTGACTGCAGAGGATCGCACGTTCCCGTTCTCCTCCGTTCGCATCGGCGTACCGCACACCGTTGTATTCGTCGATCCGCTGATCGAAGCGGACGTGTCGAAGTACGGTCCGCTGATCGAGAACGACCCGCTGTTCCCCGAGCGCACAAACGTTGATTTCGTGCAGGTCCTGTCCGATGACCGCATCAGAATGCGCACCTGGGAACGCGGCTGCGGCTGTACGCTCGCCTGCGGAACGGGCGCCTGCGCCGCGGCGGTCGCCTGCGTGCTGGGCGGCAAGACCGGACGCAAAGTCACGGTCGAGCTTACGCTCGGCACGCTGCTGATCGAATGGTCAGAGACCGACAACCGCGTCTATATGACCGGACCGGCGGAGATTGTCTTCTCCGGCGTCTGGAACGGCTGAGCAACAAAAGCCCGCAAAAAACGCGGACTTTTTGCAACCGAACGGCGTGCCGTGCGGTATTCCATATGAAATCACAAAAAAAGGAGAAATCACTATGAAACGGATTATCCCGATCGCACTTGTTTTCCTGCTGGCAGTCGCCATGGCGTTCGGCTGCTCCGGCAAAGCCGCAGCCCCCGAAAACGGCGTATACTATTCCTCTCAGGCCAAAGCGGATTACGCATACGACGAACCTGAGGCGCCGATGGAAATGGCGGACACCGCCTACGGATATGAAGGCAATACCGCCGCCGCGCCTGCGTCGAATCCGTCGACCGCTCTTTCCAACCGCAAGATCATCCGCAATGCGGATATGTCCGTGGAAACGCTCGTGTTCGACACGTTCGTCGAACAGCTCACGGGCTCCGTCGAAGGGTTCGGCGGCTACATCGAATCGAGCAGCGTCGGCACGCGCAGCTATCGCAGCGATCATCCGCTCCGCTACGCGCGCTACACCGTCCGTATTCCCGCCGACCGGCTCGACGAGTTTCTGAACACCGTGTCCGGTCTCGGCAACGTCACCTCCGTCAGCACGGGACTCCGCGACGTCACCACGAGCTATGTCGATTCCGAAAAGCACCTTGAAGCGCTGCGCACCGAGCAGACCGCACTTTTGGAAATCCTTTCGAAAGCCACCACGGTCGAGGACATCATCACCGTGCAGGACCGTCTGACCTATGTGAGCTATGAGATCGAATCCTATGAAGCGATCCTGCGCACCTACGACGATCAGATCGCGCTTTCCTCCGTATCGCTTTCCGTCAATGAAGTCGAGCGCGAAACGCCGGTCGTCGAAGAAACCTTCGGCGAGGAGGTCTCCCGCCGCTTCCGCGAGAGCTTGGAAGACGTCGGCGACGGCTTAAAGAACTTCGCCGCATGGTTCCTCGGCAACGCGCCGGAGATCATCGTGGTCCTCGTCATCATCGGCATTCAGGTGCTGATCGTCATCCTCATCGTCAAGGGCATCAAGCGCCGCGTCAGAAAGAACCGCGAAAAGAAAAACGCGGAAAAGCAGTCCTAAACAACCGAAACGCAAAAGAAGCGACCGAAAAGGTCGCTTCTTTTTTGATTCCTTATTCTTCCGGTTCGTCCGGCGCGTATTCCAGAATGTCGCCCGGCTGACAGTTGAGCGCCTCGCAGATCGCGATCAGCGTCGAAAACCGGATCGCGCTGATATGTCCGTTCTTCAGTTTGCTGAGATTGACGTTCGCAACGCCGACGCGTTCGCTCAGCTCGTTCAAGCTCATCTTTCGATCCGCCATGACGCGGTCAAGCCGCAGAATAATTCTTCCCATACGATCACCTCACAGCGTTTCGTCGGATTCCTTCTGCAGTTCCGCGCCATGTCGGAAGACGCGAACTATGAACAGCATGATCATCGGGATAAGAAGCGATGTAAACGTTGAAACCACGGACATGAGCAGTTCCAGTGAACCGCTTTTCGTGACAGGATACACAATTTCATAGCCATAGTGGAATAGATAAGGGAAGAACGTCCCTGCCAGCGAGAAAAGTGCGCTGATCAGATAATGTGCGAGCAGGACCCAGGCAAAGATTCTCAAGCGGCGGATTACCCGTTCTTCAAACGGATTGTCGCAGCGACGGAAGGCATCCGCGGCAAGGATAAGAAATACATAGACTGCAATCGCGTTCAGGGACCCAATAATCTGCCCAATCGCGAGAAAATTGGAATAAGTGACTTTTGATTTTAATTCTGCAACATACGCCTCCGGATCATCCACCGTTGTAGAGAAATAGCAGTTTTTCGAGGGTTCAAAAGTAAACGTGTTGTCTTCCCGCGAAAAAGCCGGATGATCATCATCAGTGATCTGATAAGTTAAATATGTTGTTCCATCCGATGCATGAATTAGTGTTGCATTTTCCGGAATTTCAGTATTACCGTCCTGCAGATCGACAGGTTCTGCATCCTCCGGGATATCATAGAAATAGAACGTGTTGCCTTCCTGAACAAATACATAAGGTTCCAGACCCATTCCCAGATTGTCCAGGATGAGTGCATCTATACTGCTCTTGTGACTGTCACGAATGACAATGATGTTCTCTTTGATGATCTGTGCCCCGTAAAAGATTCCGGTGATGGCCATAATGATCGCGATGATCATACCGATCAGGCCGAGAAGGTTAACTTTCTTTTTGATAGAAGTGTTCATATGTACCTCCTATTTTCGTTAATTATTTAATGTTTATCGTTATCTTTCGAATATAGGATAACACACGTTTTTGCGTTTGTCAACATATTTTTTACGTTTATCGTAAAAAATCTGCAATCATAAAAAACTCCCGTTTTTTGATCGGGAGTTTGTTTTCGCGATGAATGATTTGCTTATGCGCGGAAGATTCTGAGGAACAGGCAGTACGCCGCAAGAAGTCCGAACACGAGCCCGAGAACGAGTCCGATGATCGCCGAGGGCAGACCGCGCTTTTCGGGGCTTTTGACGCGCGCGGCGATCCCGAGGATGCCGAGCACGCAGGCAAGCGGCGCAAAGAAAAACGTCATTGCAGCGGTTGCGTACATAATCCGGAGATCGAACCGCATAAGTTTTCCGAGCAGCGTCAGCATGCCGAACACGAACGTGCCCGCGCCCAGGAGCAGCGCCGCTCTGCTGCGCTTGGAGCTTTTATGCTCCGGCTCCGAAACCGCCGGCTGTTCGGGGATCTCGAACGCCGTTCCGCAGACCGGACAGGTCCGGACCGTTTCGTCCGGCAGCGGACGTCCGCATTCAGGACAGAACATGATCGGCTTCCTTTCGCGCCTTGTTGCGCTTGCGGACCAGCATCAGCACGTACCAGAGGATGATCAGCACCTGAAAGACGGCGGCGACCATGAACAGCATGGCGACCTTTTGGATGCCGCCGATCGCAACGAAGGAGATATAGACCGCCGCGCACAGCGTCCAGACAAGCCCGGACACCGAAAGCGCCTGCCACAGCAGCGTACTCCACTTATGGCTGAAAACGACGAGCAGGATCATGCTCACCGGCACGGCATAGACGAACGCCAGCCAGCGCACCGGAACCTTCAAAAGATAGCACACGAAGAACCCGATCGCGGCAATGAAAAACACGAGCCCGATCGAGATCAGCGTGATGATGATGTGACGGCTTTTCTGCTCCGCCTGTGACCGGACCAAAGGTCCTTCGCGCAAAAACGCGTCGAGCGGTACGTCATAGAGATCGGCAAGGCGGCACAGCACCAAAAGGTCCGGCATGCCGTCCCCGCGCTCCCACTTTGAGATGGATTTATCCGAATAATTCAGCTTTTCGGCAAGCTCCGCCTGCGTCATTCCGGCGCGTTTCCGATACGCGGTCAGCTTTTCCGCAAGCACGGTACGAATTCTGTTTTCTTCCATATAACCCTCAAAACGCCCTGATTGTCCGGACTCTACTCCCGGTAGAGCTGTCATTCTCCGTCTCTACCGAACCGTTTTCGGGCAATAGACGCCCGGTCCTTCCGAATAGGGTGCAATTTTATAACGATGTGTCTATTATAATGGCAGAACGGTTTTATTGCAAGAGCGAATTGCGTCATACGGAGGTCTCAAATGCAAAAAAAACGTGTCATTTCCATTTTCGGCGACTCGATCCTGAAGGGCGTGCGCATGCTCTCGGGCACGACGCGCTACGGCACAACGGACGATATCGGGCTGGAATCCATTGCAGAACGCCATGACTGGATCCTCGACAATCGTTCCCGCTTCGGCTGTACGATCCAAAAAGGCGAGCTGCTTCTGAACCGCCAGCTCGAAAAGGGCGAGACGCCCGCCGCGGTGCTTCTGGAGTACGGCGGCAACGACGCGGACTTTCGCTGGGCGGAGGTCGCGGCGCATCCGTTCGACGAACACGAGCCGAACACGCCGCTGCCGGTCTTTACGGAAACGCTGCGCCGCATGATCGAAACGCTGCGCGCACATCATGTGAAGCCGGTGCTCTCCACGCTCCCGCCGATCTCCTCGGAGCGCTACCTCGACTGGATCACGCGCGACGGGCTGTCCAAGGAAAACATCCTGCTGTGGCTCGGCGACGCGAACGCGATCTATCGCTATCAGGAGAAATACTCGCTTGCGATCGAACGGCTCGCTGCGGAAACGGGATGCTTCCTTGTCGACCTTCGCAGCGCGTTCCTCGAAAAGCGCGCCCTGCTCCCCTACCTCTGCGCCGACGGCATCCACCCGAACGATGCCGGTCAGCGACTGATCCATGAAGTTCTGTCAAACGCGGCGGATACGAACCCCGCGCTTGTGTAGTTCCTCCGGATAAAAGCGGCACGGAAAGAACACCGTACCGCTTTTATTGTCCCAAAATATTCGGCGACCCGATCATTTTATACAGTTTCTGCATAATCATCCCGTTTTTTTCATGATTTTTCCGTATGATTATGAGATAATAATGTCGGTAGGTCGTTCCTTTTCGGAGGATAGCCGCGCGCTTTGGGGAAAGTATGGATCGATCCGCCGCAAAATGATAACGGAGGAAATACTATGGAGACAAACCAACCGAAAAAGAAACGTTCTCTGCTGCCGCTGTGAATTCTGATCGGCATGTTCGCCGGAATCCTTGTGGGGCTCATGTGTCTCTGGCTCCCGGGCTGGGTCAACCATCCCGAGTGGAAGGAGCCGATGGTCAATTTCACGACGAACTGGCTGAAGCCGATCGGCGTCTTCTGCCTGATGGCAAACGTCGTCGCGGTCAACGGTCCGATGATCATCGGCTCGCTCGCGCTGATCATCGGCGTCGACAAGATCTTCGACATGGGCCGTACCACGCTGAACATCACGGGCGACGCAACCTGCGCGATCTGGGTCTCCCGTCTCGAGCAGCGCAAAGCCGCAAGGAAGGCGGCAAAGCAGGCGTAATCCCAAAACGTCAGAGGACCGCTCAAATGAGCGGTCCTTTTGTTTGCGGTGTTTTTCCCTGCCGCGCTTCTATGCGCACGGGACGGTCCGCAGCTCAGTCTGCGTAGTTGTTAAAGTAATTCTGCACCAGCACGATCGGGGTTCCCTTATCGCCGCTGCCGCTCGTCAGATCGCACAGCGAGCCGATAAGGTCGGTCAGCCGACGCGGCGTCGTGCCCTGGGAATCCATCTGTCCCTTCAGATTCTTTTCCTTTTCGCGGATGCGCGCGCGGATCGCAGCGGTCAGTTCCTCGCCCGAAAGCGCTTTGAATTCGTTGTCCGCAAGATACTTGAGCTTCAGCTCGTTCGGAAGCCCGATGAGCCCGTCGGTATAGCCCGGAGAAACCACCGGATCGGCAAGCTCCCAGATCTTGCCCACCGGATCCTTGAACGCGCCGTCGCCGTAGACCATCGCTTCGACGTGCACGCCGGTACGTGCGATGACTTCCTTCTGAATCGCTTCCGCAACCTCACGCGCGTTTTTCGGGAACAGCTTGACAAGGTTTTCCGTCGCCTTGTTCGAACCCAGAAGACCGTAATCCGGCTGATAGCCGCTGCCGTTCCGGGAGACGTTCATGATGTCGCACAGGGTCAGAACGCGCTTTGCGCCGGCTTTCTTCACCCTGCGCGCGGTACGTTCGCGCTCGTGGATGTTGCAGCACAGCACGCTGTCGGTATGGCTCAGGATCGCCGTCGGATCGTTTGCAAGCAGGATCACCGCTTCCGCGCCCTCCTCCTCGATCAGCGACCGGTAATACGAAAGGTAGTTCACGCCCGTGAACGGATGGCACGGATCGCCGAACTTTTCGACGAATTCCGCTTCCGTGAATACGTCCGAATAGGGGTTTACACCCGCGTCGAAAAGCGCGTCCTCGTCGATCAGGTGGTTGCCCTCCTCGTCCGCCGGATAGGACAGCTGAACGATGACCTTCTTTGCGCCGCGCGCGATGCCGCGAAGGCAGATCGCGAAGCGGTTGCGGCTCATGATCGGGAACACGACGCCCAGCGTGTCGCCGAGCTTTTCGCGTACGTCCGCGGAGATGTCGTCCACCGTGCAGTAATTGCCGTCCGCACGCGCGACGACTGCTTCCGTCACCGCGATCACGTCGCGGTCATGCAGCGTAAAGCCGTCTTCCTTCGCCGCGGTCAGAACCGAATCCGCAACGATTTTTACGATGTCGTCGCCCTGGCGGATGATCGGCGCTTTGATGCCTCTTGAAATCGTACCTGCCATAATATCGTTCTCCTTTCGCCTTGAAAAACAAAATATATAATACGGGAATCCGGCGCATTTGTCAAGAAAAACCTTCGCCCGAAAAGAAAAAGGAGCGCTTCCGCGCTCAGACCGCCGATGCGCTTTTATTTCGCGCCGACCAGCGGAAGAAAGTTCGATTCGTCCGTTTCGGTTGCCGCGGCAAGCTCCGCGACCAGCACCTGACGCGCGGTCAGATACATCTTGCGCTCGCCCGCGGAAAGTCCGCGTTCGCGGTCGCGCCGCATCAGGCACTTGACCACATCCGCCACAACCATGATATCGCCGCCGCGCAGCTTGTCCAGATTGTCACGGTACCGCTGATTCCAGTTGTCGCTTTCCGCGGAGCACTCGTCCGTCTGCAGAAAACCGACGACCTTTTCGCACATCTTTTCGTCCGCGAGTGCACGGAGTCCGACTTCCTGTGCCCGCTCCACGGGAACCATCGCCGTCATCCGACCGATGGTGAACCGCAGCCGGTAATACTGCGCCGTTTCGCCGAGTATGGTTTGTTCTTCGATCGCTTCCACCACGCCGACGCCGTGCATCGGATAGCAGACGAGATCCCCGATCTGAAACACCGGACTCCCTCCTTCCCGTCTTATCAACAAATATATTATAACGGAAAAAACGGCGTCCTGTCAAATGAAAAAATTACAATATCATAAGAAACTTTCTCTGTCAAGTGCTTTTTTCGACAGAAAAAAAGCGCCGGAACGCATCCGGCGCGGGAAAGCCGTTCAATCCAGCGGATCGTCGCGGTAGTTCAAAAGAAACCGTGCGCTGCTGCGCGCATACAGCCGCTCCGCAAGTCCGTCCGCGATCGGAATCAAAATCCGCTCGTGCTCGCACTGCACCGGCGCGACCTCGTGCATCCTGCCGGTCAGCGAATAGTTCAGACAGGCGCAGTGGTGACGGCAGCGATCGGCGATCGCGCAGCCCTCACAGTCCGGTTCGGGGGCCAGCGAAGCGAGATAGATCGATCGCTGCTTTTCTTTGTCGATCCCGTTTCTTACGTCGCCCATGCGGTAATCGGGATCGTCCAGAAACTGGTTGCACGGATAGATCGCCCCGTCCGGCGCAACCGAGGGCTGCCGCATGCCGAGCTTGCATTCCAGGCACGGACGGTCGTTCAGGTACGCCGCGATCTTGGACCAGAAGTTCAGATACTGCAAAGGGCGCGCGTCGTCGAAGTGTTTGTCGCACAGATCGGAGATCCGCTCGTACTGCGTCTTCAAAACCGCCATTGAGGCGTCGTCCCATCCGGCGTCCCTGCGATAGTCGATCGCCGTGTTGATCCGTGAAAACCCGCGCCGATACAGCCATTCGACCGACTCCGCCATCCGGTCGACCGTCGACGGCATCACCGTCTGCATCGCGACCGCGTTCGGCTGATATCGGAGCAGCAGATCGACGATCGGCTCCAGCCGCGCCGCGGTCGGGCTTCCGTCGCGCGTGACGCGCTGTACGTCCTGCAAAAGCCCGTCGTGTGACAGCGCGATATCGAGCTTATGTTCGTTTGCAAACCGCAGAAACGGCTCGTCCAGAAGCGTTCCGTTCGTCGTCATCTTGAACCGGAGCTCCGTTCCCGTCTCCTCTGCCTTCTGCGCCGCATACCGGCAGATCGTTTCGACCAAAGGGCGCTCCAGAAGCGGCTCGCCGCCGAACAGCGAAAACCCGTTCTTTTCGTGTCCGAACGAGAACGCAAGATCGACGGCTTTTTTCGCCGTCTCCTCCGTCATGTGCTGTTTTCCGTGTGTTTCGTAACAATAACGGCAGGCCAAATTACAGTCTGCCGTCAGATGTAAAGTAAAGTTCATAATCGCTCCTTACGGTTCCGGCGTGTCTTCCGGCACGACGATCTTGCCCATCAGCGCGGGCTCTCCTTCACCCGATCCGTCCGGCTCGCCCTCGGGGAGCAGCTCGGTGTCGTCATATGCCACTTCGCCGTCCAGAACAAGCTCATCGGTCGGCACCGGTTCCGGCATGCCGCCCGTGCGAAGCAGTTCGCAGCCGGTCGTGCCCATCAGCGCCACTGCGGCCGCAGTCGTGAGGATCGCGCCGCACAACACTTTTTTCGGATAGTTCGGACGGTATTCTTTGACCTGATCCCGTTTCATTTCGTTTCTCCTTACGGCATATCATCAATGATCATAACGTCGCCCGAAAGCATAACCTCCTCCGGATCCGGCGTCGGCTCCTCGACCGGCGTTTCTTCCGGCATCATGTAGCCCTCAAGCTGCACATCCTCGTCGGGCGTCGGCTCCTCGATCGCAATGTCGCCCATGATCTGCGGCTCAATATAGCGGCATCCCGTCGCGGCGCCGAGCGCAACCAGCGCCGCTGCGGCGAGCGCTGCGACTTTTTTCGGATATTTCGGCGCGTAGCCGGAAAGCTTTTGCTGTTTCATACTCGCTTCTCCCTTTGTGTTCTACGCCAATAATACCGCACGGAACGAAAAAAGGTTGCAAAAAGGGAAACGATTTCTTCGTTTCCCTCTCGTTTCATTCGGATCAGTCTTCCGGCGTTTCGATGCTCATGTCCATCAGCCGCTTCAGCACGCGGTGATCGAACATCGAGCTCATCGGCGCGCGGTCGTGGATCGTCTTGACCGCCTGTGCGAACATCGGCGCCGCCGAAATCGTACGGAGCTTCGTGCTCTCGTTCATGAACGGACATTCGAGCGTATCGGTGGAAACCAGCCATTCATAGTCGCTTTCCTCGATGCGGCGGACCGCCTTCTGCGTCATGACGTTGTGGGAGAGCGCGCCGTATACGTGCTTCGCGCCGTTCTCGCGCAGTGCGCGCGCCACGTCGACGAGCGTACCGCCCGTGATGGAAAAGTCGTCGACGACAAGGCAGTTCTTGTCCTTTACGTCGCCGATGATGTTCAGCACCTTCGCGTCGCTCTTATGGTCGTAACGCGTCTTGTCGCCGATCGCAACGCTTGCGCCGAGCGCGGTCGCAAACGCATGCGCGCGCTTTGCGCTGCCCGCGTCCGGGGATACCACGACGAGATCGTCGTCCACGATGCCCTGACGCTTGACATATTCGATGAGCAGAGGACGGGCGGACAGATGGTCGACCGGCTTCTTGAAGAAGCCCACGACCTGATCCGCATGCAGGTCCATGAACAGCACGCGGTCGACGCCAATCGTTTCGATGCAGTCCGCGCAGACGCGGGCGCGGATGGAAACGCGCGGTTCGTCCTTTTTATCGCCCTTTGCGTAGGAGAAATACGGAATAATTGCGGTAACGGAGTTTGCGCTGGAGCGCTTGAACGCGTCGATCCAGAAGAGCAGCTCGGTGAACTCGTCGTTCGGCTCACGGCCGATCGGCTGTACGATATAAACGTCCTTGTCGCGGATTGATTCATTGATGCGGACGAAAATGTTGCCCTCATCAAACATGATCGTCGTCGCGCTGCCCATCTGCGCACCGAGATAATCACACATACGCTGTGCAAACGGCTTGCCCGTTCTGCCTGCAAAGATCTTGATGATTCCGGATCCCGTATACATTTTTGTTCCCCATGCCCCTTTTTCGTTGTATTTGCCTATAGCAAGATAAGTATACCACACACGATAAAAAAGGGCAACCGTTTCCGCGTCTTTTTTCGACGTTTTCCGCACCGGCTTTGCCGGTTTATGTTTCCGCCCGGTCCTTGACCTCCAACGCCGCGCGCATCTTCTCCACCGCCTTCTTTTCGATGCGGGAAACGTAGCTTCTCGAGATATCCAGCACGTTCGCGACCTCGCGCTGCGGCATCGGCGCATCGCCGGAAAGCCCGAAACGGAGCGTCAGCACGACGCGTTCGCGTTTCGTCAGCACCTTTCGCATCGTTTCCGTGATGATCGCCGCGTCGAGCCGTCCCTGCACCTGTTCGAAGATCGTGTCCTCCTCGGTGCAGACGAGGTCCGCAAGCCGAAGCTCGTTTCCCTCCTTATCCGCGCCGACCGGTTCCTCGATCGACACGGTCTCGACGAGCTTCCGTTCACGCCGCAAGCTCATCAGAATCTCGTTTTCGATGCACCGTGCCGCGTAGGCGGACAGCGTTCCCTTCGATTCCGAAAAGGTCGAAACCGCTTTTATAAGCCCGATCGTGCCGATCGAGATCAAATCCTCGCGGTCGCGTTCCGCCTTCTGATACTTCTTTGCAATGTGCGCGCAAAGCCGCAGGTTGTGCACGATCAGCTTTTCCCGCGCCTCCTCGTCGCCCGCAATCAGCCGCCGTACCCATTTTTGCTCCTCTTCCGCCGAAAGCGGCTGCGGAAACGAACCGTTCGATCCGATCGCACCGATAAACGCGATCGACTGAAACAACAGCCATAAAAAAGAAAACATACCCTCTCCTCCCACGGAAAGGGTATGTCGAATTCTGAAGAATCAGAACGTCAGCCCCAGAACGGTCTGTATTTTTCGACGTTCTCCTGATGCTCCTCGTAGGTCTTTGAGAAGACCAGCGCGCGCGTCTCGTTCGGGTTTGCGTTGCAGAAATAGAGATAACCTTCTTCCAGGTATTCCTCGTCCGGATACAGCGCGGCATAGATCGCCGCGGCGCCCGGATTGCAGATCGGTCCGATCGGAAGACCGGCGTTGAGATAGGTGTTATAGGACGATACGATCGCCATCTCGTCCGTCGTGAACGTATAGCGGTCCTGTCCGGTGATGTAGTTCAGCGTCGCGCAGGATTCCAGCTTCATATCCCTTGCAAGCCGGTTATGGAACACGGCGGATACCCGCGCAAGATCCTCCGGCACGCTTGCTTCGCGTTCGATGATCGACGCAAGCGTCATGACCTGATCGCGCGTCATGCCGAGCTCCTCGGCGCGGTTCACCCACTCGCCCGTGTAGATTTCATAGTAGCGCGTGAGCATCTTGTCGATGATCTCCTCCGGCGCGGAATCGGCATAGATCTCGTACGTATCCGGGAACAGATATCCCTCGAGCGCATAGCGGCGGTCCGAAGCGTTGCTGAGCTCCGCAATAAACGGATACTTCGAGAACGCCGACGCGTCGCGGCACATTGCAAGGAACGCTTCCGGATCGGTCTTGATCGATTCGTTCTCACGAAGCGATCTCGCGATCTCCTCGACCGTCTTTCCCTCGATGACGACGAGACGCGCGGTCCTGCGCGCGGGATTGCCCTCGGCAAGCACGTCGACGATCTCCGGGATCGTCATGTTTTTCGAAAGCCGGTACGTCCCCGCCTTTAAGCTGTTCGCCTTGCCGACGAAGTCGACGTATACCTTGAACGACGCACTCGACGCAATCAGTCCCTTTTCGCCCTCGCCGCACGCGTGATACAGAAGATCGGCGATCTTGCCCGCAGACGCGTTCTGCGGGATCACGACCTCATACGGCGTGGCGTCGTCCGGATCGACGGCGGAAATATAATGCGACAGCACAAACCGGACGGTGACGATCGCGATCACGGCAACGAGACCGATGCTCATAAGCCATGTGGCGATCGGCCGCGCATAATGCCAGAACCGCTGCCATCTCAGGCGCACGGCGCTCAATTCGGTTTTGTCCATTCGCTTCATACCGTCAGTATACCATGTCCGGCTTCGGATTTCAAGCGCTCACGCTTCGAGCGCGCCGAGGTCCAGATCCACCGCCTTCGCAAGGATCTTATAGATATCGCCGACAAGCGCGTTCAGGCGGTACTCCGCAAGGAGGTACTCCGCCGCCGCCGTGTCGAACTGCAGAAGCTCGCCGAGTTTCTGCAGCTTTTCGGTCGTCTCCGCGTCCGGCGTTCCGGCGACCGAAGCCGCCTGCGCCTTCATGCGAAGCGCGTAAAACTCATCCAGCAGCGCCGCCGTTGCGGGCTGCGCATAGGCGCGTTCCTTCGTCTCGCGATAAGTCTGATATTCTTCGGATGAACGGAGCTTGTCCGCCAGAATCTTTGCGTCGTCTAACAGCATTTCGCTCCTCCGCTTATATTTCGATCACGATCGGCAGGATCATCGGCGTTCTGCCGGTCTTGTCGTACAGGAACGATTTGAGCTTGCTCTTCACCGTGTTCTTGACGTTTGCATACTCATCCCTGCCGACCCCCTCAAAGCGCTTCGCGGTCTCGTACACGAGCGCGCTCGCCTCCTGAATCAGCGGCTCGTTTTCGCGCATGTAGATGAACCCGCGCGAGTAGAGCTCGACCGGATTGAGAAGCCGTCCGGTCTCCGCGTCGATCACGATCACCGCCGACACGAGCCCGTCCACGGACAGGTTTTTCCGGTCGCGCAGCACGATCGCCTCGATGTTTCTAAGCCCGTCCACCATTAAGCTGCCCGCCTGCACGGTTTCGTTCATAACGCCCTTCCGCGCGGAAAGCTCGATCACCGCGCCGTTGTGCGCGATGAAGATGCGCTCCGGGCTGACGCCCTGCTCCTTCGCAAGGTCGGCGTGCATTTTAAGGTGACGCGCCTCGCCGTGCACCGGAATAAAGTACTTCGGCTTCGTAATGCCGAGCATGAGCCGGAGTTCGCCCGCGCAGGCATGTCCGGAAACGTGGACGTCCGCCATCCGGTCGTACACCACATCCGCGCCCTTTACGTACAGCGCGTTGATCACGCGCGCCACGCCGCGCTCGTTTCCGGGGATCGCGCTCGCCGAGATGATCACCGTATCGCCCGCGCCGACGTTCAGCTTGTGCGTGGAGTTCGCCATGCGAAAGAGTCCGCTCATCGGCTCGCCCTGGCTGCCCGTCGTCATCACGCAGACCATGCTGTCCGGCAGGTTTTTGAGGTGCTCGACCCGCACGATCCTGTCGTTCGGGATGTGCAGATAGCCGAGCTCCTGCGCGTATTTCACGATCTGCTCCATGCTTCTGCCCTGGAAGCAGATGACGCGTCCGTGCTCGATCGCCACGTCGGCGACCTGCTGGATGCGGTACACGTTCGACGCGAACGTCGCCACGATCACGCGTCCCTGCGCCTTGGAGAAGCACTGCTCGAAAGTCTTGCCAATTTCCTTTTCGCTCTGCGTAAAGCCCATGTGCTCGACGTTCGTGGAATCCGACAAAAGCGCAAGAACGCCCCTGGATCCGTAATACGCGAACCGGTTGATGTCGATCGGTTCGCCGTCGATCGGCGTCATGTCGATCTTGAAGTCGCCCGTGTGAATCAGCGTGCCGATCGGCGTGCGGATCGCAAACGCCACCGCGCCCGCGATCGAGTGTCCCGTCTTGATGAACTCCACACGGAAACAGCCGAGCGTAACGGCTTGTCCCGGATCGACGTCGATCACTTCGACGTCGGAAAGATGATGCTCGTCCAGCTTGTGCCGGATAAGCGCGTTGGTAAACCGCGTGCCGTAGATCGGGCAGCGGAACCGTTCCATTGCATACGGGATCGCGCCGATATGGTCCTCGTGACCGTGCGTGACGCACATGCCGCGAATGCGATCCGCGTGTTGTTCGAGGTAAGTCATGTCGGGGATGACCACGTCGATCCCCGGCATCTCCTCGTCCGGAAAGATCAGGCCGCAGTCGATGATGAGAATATCGTTCTGATACTCGATCACCGTCATGTTTTTGCCGATCTCTCCCACCCCGCCCAGCGGGATGATTCTGAGTTTATGCTGCATAAAGTCCTTTCTATTCGGTTTTTCCGTAGAAGAACAGGTTGCCGCCGATGTTCTTATAGAACCTGCGTCCGCCCCAGCTCTTGCCGAGCGACTGACTGCAGAAGAACAGAATGCTCTCCGGCAGATCGAGGTTGCCGTAGACGAAGATGTCCCGCGCGGCGTCCATGATCTCCTGCGGCGGTACCTGTTTCTTGAATTTCTTGTTGTGTATGACCGAAAACTGTCCTTTTCGGTACGCTTCGGTGGAAATGCTCGTCACCTTTCCGCCGAACCGCGTTGCAACGCACCGGTTATACAGCACGCACAGCACGGCGCGGTAGGCCTTTTCGTTCCACCAGCCCGCTTCAAAGTATGCGACGCGCGCGGCGAGGTTCAGGTCCTCCTCCGTCACGTCGAACGTCTGCGCATAGCGCGAAAGCGGACGCATGCCGAGGAATCCGGCAGTCTCCTGCCCGTCCTCCGCAAACGCCTCGACGGTCTCGTCCGGTTCCTCCCACAGGACCCAGTTCGGATCCCACGCTTCGGTTCCGTTCGACTCGTCTTCGGGAAGTTCGGTTTCCGCCTGCACCGCGGCAAACGGAAGCAAAAGGGTACACAAAACAACGATGAGGATGCGCTTCATAGTCCGTCCTTTCCGGGCGGACCGCGCCGCCCGTTACAGTATGTACTTCGAAATGTTGTCCTCACCCCACTCGGCGGACAGATGCGCATCGACATAGGCGCCGTCCACGACGACGTCGATCATCGGATGCTGACCGTTCGCGTTGAAGGAGATGTCGTTCAACAGATTCTCCATTACCGTATGCAGGCGGCGTGCGCCGATATTCTCATTTTGTTCGTTTGCGCGGAACGCGAATTTTGCAATTTCGCGCAGCGCGTCTTCGGTAAAGCTCAGGTTCACGTTGTCGGGCTTTAAAAGCGCGGCGTACTGCTTGGTCACCGCGTTGTCCGGCTGCGTGAGGATCGCATAGAAATCATCCTCGCTGAGGTCCTTCAGCGTCACGCGGATCGGGAAACGTCCCTGCAGCTCCGGGATCAGATCGGAAACCTTTGCCACATGGAACGCGCCCGCGCCGATGAACAGGATGAAGTCCGTTTTGACGGGACCGTATTTTGTGGAAACCGTGGTGCCCTCGACGATCGGCAGGATGTCGCGCTGAACGCCCTCGCGCGATACGTCCGCGCCCATCTGGTTCGCGCTGCCCGCGATCTTGTCGATCTCGTCCAGAAAGATGATTCCGTTCTGCTCGGCGTTATACAGCGCCTCGCGGTTCACGTCGTCCGGATCGATGCGCTTTTCGGATTCCTGCTGCATGAGGATCGACCGCGCGTGCTCGACCGGCATCCGCTTGGACTTTTTCTTTTTCGGGAGCAAGTCGCCGAGCATGCCGCCCATGTCGACCTCCATGCCGCTTGCACCGAACATCATGGCGTTGATGCTCTCCTCGACCTCGATCTCCACGATCTCCTTCTCGAGCAGTCCCGCACGCAGACGTTCCAGCGTCTGTTCACGCAGCGTTTTGCGCGCCTGCTGCTCCTCCTCCGTGGGCTTCGGCTCCTCCGGCTCCGCCTGTCCGCTGCCGAGCAAAAACTGCAGCGGGTTCACGGGTCTTGCCGCCCGCTTCTGCTGCGGAAGCAAGAGTTCCACAAGGCGCTGCTCGGTGGCTGCCGCCGCCGCATCCTTCACAAGCTCCATCCGCTTCTGCTTGGTGAGCCGGATCGACTCCTCCACAAGATCGCGGACCATGCTCTCCACGTCGCGGCCGACATAGCCGACCTCGGTGTACTTCGACGCTTCGACCTTCACAAACGGCGCTTCGACAAGCTTTGCAAGCCGCCGCGCGATCTCCGTTTTGCCGACGCCCGTCGGTCCGAGCATGATGATATTCTTCGGCGTGATCTCCTCCCGGAGCTCCGGGGGAAGACAGCTCCTTCTGTAACGGTTTCTGAGCGCGATCGCCACCGCGCGCTTTGCCTCGTCCTGACCGATGATGTACCGGTCCAGTGCGTTTACGATCTCTCTCGGCGTCACGGACGGATCACCTCCACGTTGATATTGCCGTTGGTAAAGATGCAGATCGAGCCCGCGATCGCCATCGCTTCCTTCACGATCTGTTCCGCATCCATGTCGGTATGCTGTTTCAATGCCTTCGCCGCGGACAGCGCATACAGTCCGCCGGAACCGATCGCCGCAATGCCGTCGTCCGGCTCCACGACCTCGCCCGTGCCGGACAGGATCAGAAGATCGTCCTTGTCCGCCACGATCATCATGGCTTCAAGCTGCCGCATGATCTTATCGCTGCGCCAGTCCTGCGCCAGCGCGATCGCCGCGCGCTTCAGCGCGCCGCCGTGCATTTCAAGCTTTGCCTCGAACCGGTCGCACAGCGTGAACGCGTCCGCAACCGAGCCCGCAAACCCGACGACCACGCGGTCGTGAAAAAGCCGGCGTACCTTTTTGGCATGCGCCTTCATGACCGCCTGCTGTCCCATCGTGACCTGACCGTCGCCCGCGATCGCGGTTACGCCGTCGCGCTTGACCGCAACGATGGTTGTGCCTTTCAACTGTTCCATCGGAAATACCTCCTCATAAACCGTAAGTGTCCGTGATCGCGCGCACCTTCGAAAGCGCGCGCTGCGCGATCCGCTCGCAGCGCTCCTGCTTGCCTTTCACGCGTTCCGAAAGCGGATCCATAATGCCGAACGTCACGTTCATCGGCTGGAAATCGCCGCCGTTGTATCCGGCAACGTAATGTCCGAGCGCGCCGATCGCGGTCTCGGACGTAAAGTCGATCGCAGGTCTGCCTTCAAGCTTTTCGATCAGTTCGATCGCGGCGAGAAGCCCGCTTGCCGCGGATTCCACGTACCCTTCCACGCCGGTCATCTGTCCGGCAAAGAACAGCAGCGGATCGGACCGCAGCGAATAATCGAAGTTCAGAAGCTTCGGAGATTCCAGAAACGTGTTGCGGTGCATCACGCCGTAACGCGCGAACTCCGCATGCAGAAGTCCCGGGATCATGCCGAACACACGCTTCTGCTCGGAAAACTTCAGGTTCGTCTGGAAGCCCACGATGTTGTAGAGCGTGCCGTCGGCGTTGTCGCGCCGCAGCTGCACCACCGCAAACGGCCGTTTGCCGTTCACTTCCAGCCCGACGGGCTTTAACGGCCCGTAGGCAAGCGTCAGCTCGCCGCGCTTCGCCATAACCTCAACGGGCATGCAGCCCTCGAACACGCGCGGCGTTTCAAACGTGTGCAGCGGCGCGGTCTCCGCATCGACGAGCGCGCGGTAAAACGCAAAGTACTCCTCGCGCGTCATCGGACAGTTCAGATAGTCCGCGCCGCGGTCGTACCGCGACGCCGCAAAGACCTTGTCACGGTCGAGCGATTCATAGGTCACGATCGGCGCCGCCGCGTCGTAAAAGTGCAGACTCCTGCCGAATCTCCGCTCGATTGCCTCGCTCATGGCGTCGCTCGTCAGCGGTCCCGTCGCAACGATCGCGGGCGCGTCGGGAAGCTCCGTCAGCTCCTCCCCGACGGTCGTGAGATTCGGGAACGAACGAAGCGTTTCCGTCACATATGCGGAGAATCCCTCCCGATCGACGGCAAGCGCGCCGCCCGCGGGAACGCGCGTCGCATCCGCCGCCCGCATGATCAGCGAGCCGAGCGCGCGCATCTCCTCTTTCAGAAGCCCGACGGCGTTCTGGATCCGGTCGGATCGCAGCGAATTGGAGCAGACAAGCTCCGCAAACCCGTCGCCCTTGTGCGCGGGCGTGCGCTTCTTCGGTTTCATCTCGTACAGCGTCACGGCATACCCGCGCGAAAGCAGCCGGTAGGCGGCCTCTGCGCCGGCAAGTCCCGCGCCGACGACGGTGACGTTCCGGTCAGTCATCGTTCTTTTTGCTGCCTCTGCGCAGGATCTCCCTGCAGTTCGGGTCCGCGCACTGCACGAACGTGCCGTTCTGACCGTGCTTCTGCACCATCAGTCCGCCGCACTTCGGGCACTTGGTCTTGACCGGCAGGTCCCAGCTGGTGAAGTCGCATTCCGGATAGCGTTCGCAGCCGTAAAAGACCTTTTTCTTGCCGTGCTTTTTGATGATCGCCGCGCCGCACTTCGGACAGGGAACGCCCTCGACCTTCTCAATGATCGACTTGGTGTTGCGGCAGGTCGGGAAGTTCGGACAGGCGAGGAACTTGCCGAAGCGTCCGACCTTGTAGACCATCATCGCGCCGCACTTGTCGCAGGGCACGTCGGACACCTCGTCCGGGATCTTGATCTTTTCGGTGCTCTTCTCGGCGGTCGCAACCGTCTTCATGAACGGACCGTAGAACTCGCCCACAACGTCCTGCCATTTGTCGGTGCCGTCCTCAACGGAGTCCAGCTCCTCTTCCATATTCGCCGTGAACGCGATGTCCACGATGTCCGGGAAGCTCGTTTTCATCAGTCCCGTCACCGCAAAGCCGAGGTCGGTCGGCACCAGCGATTTCTTTTCGCGCATGATGTAGCCGCGGTCGACGATCGTCGAGATCGTCGGCGAATAGGTGGACGGACGGCCGATGCCCTTCTCCTCGAGCGTCTTTACGAGCGTCGCCTCGGTATAGCGGGCAGGCGGCTGCGTAAACTTCTGCTGCGGATCAAACTTGTCCTTCTTGAACCGGTCGCCCTCCGCGATCGGCGGAAGCTGCACGACGTCTTCGTCATCCAGATCCTTGCCCTCGGTATACACCGCGGAAAAGCCCGCAAACTTCACGCGGGAGCCGGTTGCCTTGAACTGCACGCCGTTCGCGTCGAACGTTACGACGGTCTGGCTCAGAACCGCATCGCTCATCTGGCTTGCGAGGAAGCGGTCGTACACCAGCTTATAGAGCTTGTACTGATCGCTGGAAAGAAACGGCTTCAGCGTCTTCGGATCATTCTTGATGTCCGTCGGACGGATCGCTTCGTGCGCGTCCTGCGCGTTGCGGCGTCCGCGGTACACGTTCGGCGTCTTCGGCAGATACGCTTCGCCGAAGTTCCCGAGGATATAGCTGCGCGCCGCTTTCTGCGCCTCGTCGGCAACGCGGACGGAGTCGGTACGGATATAGGTGATCAGACCCGTCGCGCCCTTCTTGCCGATCTCCACGCCCTCGTAGAGCTGCTGCGCAACCATCATGGTGCGCTTGGTGGTGAATCCGAGCTTTCTTGACGCGTCCTGCTGCATGCTCGACGTCGTGAACGGCGGCGCGGCATGCTTGTGCTTTTCGCTGCTCTTGACCTCGGTTGCGGTAAACTCGGCGTCGCCGACGCGTGCAATGATCGCGTTGGTCTGCGCCTCGGTCCTGAGATCGACCTTATTGCCGTCCGTACCGTAGAAGCGCACATCGAACGTCTTTTTGGCGCCGGCACGCAGTTTTGCGGTCAGGATCCAGTATTCCTCGGGCACGAACGCGTTGATCTCGTCCTCGCGGTCGCATACGATGCGCGTCGCAACCGACTGCACGCGTCCCGCGGACAGACCCTTGCGGATCTTGACCCACAGGATCGGGCTGATCTTATAGCCCACGATGCGGTCCAGCACGCGCCTTGCCTGCTGCGCGTCGACGAGGTCCATGTTGATCGTGCGCGGGTTTTTGATCGCATTCTTCACCGCGTTGGACGTAATCTCGTGGAACTCGATGCGGCACTTCGACGCCGTGTCGAGCTTCAGAATCTGCGCAAGATGCCAGGAGATCGCTTCGCCTTCGCGGTCAGGGTCCGTTGCGAGAAGGACGCGGTCGGCTTCCTTCGCTTCCTTCTTGATGCGTTCCAGCACGTCTCCGCGTCCGCGGAGCGTGATATATTTCGGTTCAAACGCATGCTCGGTGTCGACGCCGAGCTGCGATTTCGGCAGATCGCGGACGTGGCCGTTGCTCGCCACGACCTTGAACTTGCTGCCCAAAAACTTTCCGATCGTTTTTGCCTTTGCCGGCGACTCGACGATCACCAGCGTGTTTTTCGTTTCTGCCATATGGATATTCCCCTTTGATTATTGGTCGAACGTTACGACCGTGTGGATGGTATCGAGCGCGTAGATACGGCCCGGAAGCTGTTTGATGACCTCGGAAAAGAGCAGACGCGTCAGCGCCGCGTTAAGGTCCTGCGCGGAGCAGTCGATCCATTCGAGCAGCTCATCCGCATCCTTTTCGCCCTGCAAAAGCGCCATGTAGATCTCCTGTCCGATCGCGCCGAGCGAGGTGAACGTCACCTTCTTCGCCGCGCCGTTCAGAACGTCGTCGCCCGCGTCGTCCGTAAACTCCGTCAGGATCTCCGCCGCACAGGTCACGGGCTTTGCCTCTCCCCGGACGATCATGCGGTTCGTGCCGACGCTCATCGGATCGGTGATCCGCCCCGGCACCGCGAACACCTCGCGGCCCTGTTCGCGCGCGCAGTCCGCCGTGATGGAGGTCCCGCTGCGTTCGCCCGCCTCGATCACCACGACGCCGCGGGAAATGCCGGACACAATGCGGTTGCGGATCGGGAAGTTCTGCTGAAGCGGAGGCGTTTTCGGAAGAAACTCGGTGATGAGCGCCCCGCGCTCGATCACCTGCTCATACAGCTTGCCGCTCCCCTGCGGATAAACGACGTCGATCCCGCAGCCCAGCACGCCGATCACCGGACAGTTCGACGACCCGGCGGAAAGCGCGCCCTTTGCGGAAGCGGAGTCGATCCCCGCCGCAAGCCCGGTTACGACCGTCGCCCCACGCTCCGCAAGCTGCTCGCCGAGAAGCTCCGCAACCTCGCGTCCGTAATCGGTGCAGTTGCGCGCGCCGACCATCGCGATCGGCAGCGGCAGTTCCTTCGGAAGCGTGCCCTTACAGAACAGCACCGACGGCGGATCGTAGATTTCCGACAGCAGGGCGGGATATTCGTCGCTTTCGGGCGTGACGACCTTCACATCGTTCCGCTCAAGCCACCCGCAATAGCGATCCAGAAACCGCTCGTCCGCCGCGGCGATCAGACGATCGCGCACGGTTTCGGACACGTCGGAGAACGATTCGAAATCCTTTTTGAGGATCGCTTCGCGCGCTTCCGAAAGATCGTCGAAGCGCGAAAGCAGCTCATAGAACAGACGCGGATTCGTGTTTGTCGCGTAGTTCAGCCACAAATAGTTTCTCGTCGTTTCGTCCATCGGCGCACCGTCTCCCCTTTCGAAAATACTTCGGAACATATCATAGCATGAACTTTTACGGATTTCAATCCTATTTATATATGCAAATGTGACAATTCCGAAACAAAAACCGCACGGAAACCCCGTGCGGCGTCAAAATCTGTCGATTTACAGGTCGGAAAGCATCGTCATGCTGCGGTACTGGATCGCCTCGGCGTAGTGCTCGGGGCGGATCGTTTCGCTGTTTTCAAGGTCCGCGATCGTCCGCGCGACCTTGAGAACCCGCTGGTATGCGCGCGCCGAAAGCTGCAGCCGTTTGAACGCGTCGTGCAGGAGCTTTTCGGATTCCCCGGTCGGGTTGCAGAACCTCCGGATCAGTTCGCCGTTCATTTCGGCGTTGGTCCGGATGCCGGCGTTTTTGAACCGCTCGCGCTGGATCGCCCTTGCCGCCGTCACGCGCGCACGCACGGTTTCGGAGCGTTCCGCGGGTTTCCGCTCAGTGATCTCGCGGTACCCCACCTCGGTCATCTCGATGTGCAGGTCGATGCGGTCCAGAAGCGGACCGCTGATGCGTCCCGCATAGCGTTTGATCTGCGCTGCGGTGCAGGTGCACGGCTTCGTGCGTGAACCGCGGTTGCCGCACGGACACGGATTCATCGCCGCAACCAGCAGAAACTTCGCGGGATACGTCGCCCGCGCCGCCGCGCGGCTCACGGTGACCTCCCCGTCCTCCAGCGGCTGACGGAGCGCTTCCAGAACGTCGCGGTGAAACTCCGGCAGCTCGTCCAGAAACAGCACGCCGTTGTGCGCAAGACTGATCTCGCCGGGCAGAATGCGCGAACCGCCGCCCCCGATCAGGGATGCCGCGCTGGCGCCGTGATGCGGCGAACGGAACGGACGCTCGGTGATCAGCCCCTCGGTGCCCTTCATGGCGCCGGTGACCGAATGGATCTTCGTGGTCTCCAGCGCTTCCTCAAACGTCATGTCCGGCAAAATCGACGGAATGGCGCGGGCGAGCATGGTTTTGCCGCTGCCGGGCGTGCCGCACAGCAGAATGTTGTGGTTGCCCGCCACCGCGATCTCCGCCGCGCGCTTTGCCGCGGTCTGCCCGCGGATCTCGGAAAAGTCGACGGCGTTTTTATGCGTGCCGCCCGTAAACGGCTTTGCGTCCGCGGGCGCGATCGCCGCTTCGCCGCGCAGATGCGCTGCGATTGCGGACAAGCTCTCCACCGGAAACACCCTTGCCCCGCGGATGTACGCCGCCTCCGCCGCATTGTCCTTCGGCACAAAGAAGATCGAGTAACCCTTATGGTACGCGTCGATCAGCATCGGCAGAATGCCGGAGATCGGGCGCACGGCTCCGTCGAGCGCGAGTTCGCCGAGCACGATCGCGCCGTGCGGAACGGGTTTCAAGCAGCCGCTTGCGATCAGGATCGAAAGCGCGATCGGCAGATCGTAGACGGAACCCTCCTTTTTGAGGTCGGCAGGCGCCAGATTGACCGTGATGCGCGCGGTCGGAAAGGCGAATCCCGAATGCCGGATCGCCGCCTGCACGCGCTCGCGCGATTCCTTGACCGCCGCGTCGGGAAGCCCCACCGTATCGTAGTTCGGCAGTCCCGCCGTGATATCCGTTTCGACCGTAACCGGGTAGCCGTTCAGACCCAGAAGTCCGTAGCTTTCCACCTTTGCAAGCATGCTCATTCCTCCGTCTGTTCGATCGGTTCCGTTTCGCGTTTTTTGAATACCAGCAGCTTATTGCCCGCAAAATTCACCAGCAGCGCAATGCCGGACGCGAGCAGCAGACAGAAGCGATCGCCGTTCAGAATCTTCGTCAGGAAGTTTTCGCCCGCAAAGCCCGTCCACCATGCATCGAGATGCAGCTTGTCGCGAAATACCCATTGCAAAAGCAGCGAAAGTCCGAGCGTCACAAGGTTGACCGCGATGAACGTAACGATCTCGCGCGCGTCTCTTTTGCGCTCCTCGCGGAACGTCCAGCGCGAATTCCAGAAATAGCTGTTCGCAATGCCGCAGGCGTAGCCGATGATCTTGGCAAGGTAGTAGATGCCGAAGATCGCATTCAGCGCGAACGTCACAAGAAGATCGAGGATCGTATTCGACGCGCCGATCAGCACGAATTTCAGAAGCTGAACAATGCTTTTTTTGCCTTCAGACACCGACATAATAGACCTTTCCGAACGGTGCAAGCACGTTCTCGATGAATTTCGCGTAGCCGTACGGCACCGGAATGCCGGAGACCGCCGGCAGCATCAGGAAGAATATGACCGCGGCGGCGATGAGCCACGCCCACTTGAACCACGCCGTGCGCGGATGCTTCTTTTCGACGTAGAAAAGGAGCAGGACCGTCATCAGCAGCATGAACGGGATCGTGGAGAAATAATGATACAGGAACACGCACCGCGTAACGAGCGCCCACGGCAAAAGCCCCGCAAGGATGCCGACCGTGACGACGATGAACGCGCGGTCCTTTCTGCACGCCGGATTTTTGAACCACTCGACCAGAGCGAGCACCGCGCCGAACGCCGAAACGTACCACACCGCGGGATTGCCCGTGCTGGAGATGTTCGACAAAAGCCGGACGTCCCCGACCGTCGGATAGCCGGAATAGAACCACACCGATTTCTGCATGAGCGGCCACTGGTACCACATCGACTGGCACATATGCGTCGCGGTCAGGTCCGCATGGTAGGTATACATGCTGATCTGTTTCCGCCACAGCGTTTCGAGCGCCGCGGACAGCGTTTTGCAGCCGTCGGTGATGTAGTAGCAGTAGTTGGCGATCACATACAGCGCGACCGGGATCAGAATGAAGAACAGGCAGCACCAGACCGGCGTCATCAACAGATTGTTGAGGTTCAGATCGACGTCCCCGCGCTTTTTATACGCCAGCCGGAACACGACCGCCGAGGCGATCGCAACGCCCGTGAGAATCAGCAGCGTGCCGTAGAACCACGGCGCAAGCAGGACCTTGTTGATCGTATCGACGCCGTAGGACGCGTCCGTGCGCATGACCTGCGCCGTCCCGTTCCACACAAGATGCCGGTAGCTGCTCAGCTTGATCCAGCGTCCCGAAAGATGCAGCGCGATCACGGCGAACACAAACAGCACCGGCGCGTATGCAAGCACGTTGACCGGCAGCTTTCTGCGTTCCTCCTTCGGCTGCTGATGCCGCTTTACGAGCATCCGCACGAGATTATAGAACAGATCGCCGAAGTACAGCACCGCAAGCCCGACGCCGGAATACAGACACGTCCATTTCGACGACGCGCCGAGCCCGAACATCACGCCGGACAGACACAGCAGCGCGAGCTTCTTCCAATACGGACGCTTTTCAAAGTCCTCCGCGATATAATCGCCCATAAACAGGAACATCAGAAGCGTGAAGAACAGCGCGTAGGTGTCGATCGTTGCGATGCGCGTCTGCGCAAAGTGCATGCAGTCGACGGCGAACAGCCCCGCCGTGACGAACGCGTAATCCGTGCGGCGGAAGATGCGCTTTGCGAACACATAAAGCACCGCAAGGATCAGCACGCCGAAAAACGTGCCCGAGAACCGCCAGCCGAACGGCGTCATGCCGAAGATGCGGACGCCCGCTGCGATGAATACCTTGCCCAGAGACGGATGCGTCCATTCATAGATCGCATATCCGTCGCGCATCGCCGCTTCCGATCCGCCGGAAAGGAACAGATCGTCGTTTTTCACGATCTCGTAGGCGGTGCGGGCATGATAGATCTCGTCGAAATACATTTCGTTGAGATACGAATGGTCCAGAGCGATCTTGTCCTGTTCGTCCAGGAGCTTTTCCGCACCGTTCACCGGCTGATACACGACTGCGGGAAGCAGCGTATCACCGTCCAGCACCGCCATTTCGTTCATTGAAACCGTACCGTTCGACACGTACAGGATCAGGTAGCGCGTGAAGGACGCAAACTCCTGCTCCTTCCACTTATACATGTCGCCGTAGTCCTGCGTGAAGGTCGAAAGCGGATCGGTCTCGCCGGGCGTAAAATAGCCGTCAACGAACGCGCTCTCGTCATACAGTTCGAGATCGCCTTCGGCGATGCTGCCGAAAAACCGGATCTCCGTGACGTCCCGCGCCTCGCCGAGATCGACGATCACGGTCGTTCCTTCCTCCGCCGTCCAGACGGTCTGCGGGGAACGCAGCGAACCGAGGTTCAGAAAAGCGACGACGGAGTAAACGGCAAGCAGCAGAAGCAGCACGAGATAATCGTGCTTCGTCATGCGGCGTCCGTCCTCGACGCCGATCTCCTTGCGGAATTTCTTAAAATCCATGCCGTTCACCTCCTTCCGCCGTTCTTCTTGCGAAGCGGTTTTTCCTCCGCTTCGACGCCCGTCGGATCGGACGGATCAAATGCCAGCGCCTTCCGGAACACGACGGCGGTCAGATACATCGCTGCGCAGAATTCGAGCAGCGAGATCACCGCGATCAGCTGATTGTGAATCGCGCCGCCGCGGATCAGGTCCTTCGCGCCGTCGGAAACGACGAACATCGCCATCATTTCGTTCATAAACGTCGTGACCGAAAGCATGCAGACCGCCGCGAGCTTTCCGGGATCGCGGTCGTACGCATAAGCAAAGATCAGCAGGAACAGCGCCGGGAAGATGTAGCGCTCGTGCATGTAATGCCCGAACGTAAACACCCATACGCAGAAGCATGCGGCAAGCAGGAAGATCAGACCGCGGTTCACGTACAGCGAATACCGTGCCCGCTTCTGTTTGAACCAGTAGAGGAAGAACAGCGCAATCGTGAGGACCCCCGCCGCAACGATCCCGATCACACCGGCGGTATGCCACGTCAGCGTGCCGCCGAACATCCGGATAAACGCGCCCAGAAGATATGTGATCAGGAACACGCACAGCGAAGCAAGCAGCGTCAGCACGCCGACGACCGTTGCGCCGCCCGCTTTGATCCAGTCAAAAAGCCCCTTTTCTCCGCGCTCGCGATGCGCGATATACCCGAACAGAACGAGCATCAGAAGTCCGTGCAGCGGGAACGGCGCAAGCGCTCTGAGCACGCCGTTTGCACCGATCATATCCGCCGTGGCGCTCTTTGCAACGAACGCGATCAGCATCAGAAGCCCCGTGATGACGGCTGCGGAAACAAACTCAAAGAACGCGCGGTTCGGCTCGCCCTCTTTGCGTTCGCGCATTTCGTTCCACGCGCGAACGATCAGCACCGGGAACCCGATGACCAGCGCCGTCTTCGAGAACAGCTCGTTGGTCCGCAGCAGCATTTCGCCCGGGTTCGCGCCGCCGAACAGCGCGTTCCCCGCGGCCGCCCAGTTGCCGCCGAACAGCGCAAAGAAGTTGTACGCCTCGATCGACGCGTAATCGTATCCGCCGGATGCGCTCCGGAAGCGCTCAACCATCCAGAAGAAGCTCATGCCCTCGCCGCGGAACAGAAGGGAACCGAGCGCAAGCACGCCGAGCGCGCCGAACATCGCGGCAAACGACCACAGCACGTGTCCCGCAAAGCGTTTCGTGCCGAGCTGATCCGCGCCGGTCATAAGATACATCAGCACAAGCACCGGTCCGAAGATCAGCGCCTGCCATTTCATCAGGATCGCAACGCCGTACAGAAGCCCCGCAAACAGCCGGTAATACGGCTTTTCGCGGCTCATATTCAAAAGCAGGAACGCACCCAGAAGAAGCACGGTAAGGATCGAGTCGATCTGCCCCCACGCGCCGGAAAGATAGACCGCGGCGGGATTCAGAACGATCAGCCCCGCAAGCAGCAGCGCGGGTCTGTCACCGAGGTTGAACCGCTTTGCACGGTTTATGATCAGCCATCCCGAAAGCACGTCGCACAGAAACGCCGGGACCATATATACGAACAGACGGAACGGTCCCTCCGGGAACAGCGACGCGATGCGGTACAGCACCGCGCACACAAGCATGTATCCCGGCGGATAGTCGCACCAGTTGTCCACATAGAACGCGCGCGTGCCGCCCTCGGCAACGCGGTATCCCCAGCCCTGCCAGCAGAGCATGTCGGTCGCATGCCCCTTGAGCTTTGCGCAGAGCACGAACCGCACGACGAGTCCGATCCCGACGAGCAGAACGAACCAAAGATATTTCTGCTTCAGCGGTTCCGTCGAGAACGCGATCCGCTTTCCCTTCGGAAAAACGCCGGACAGCAGCACGATCGCGGCGATCGCGCCCGCCCAGAAGATGACCGTAAAGACGTTCCCGTAATCCTCCGCCGTCCGTTCCGCGCCGTTTTCCGACGGCTCGTCGGGCAGCAGGTTTTTGAACGCGACCGGCGCATTGTCGGTGGCTTCGAGACGGACGTTTCGAAACCACACGCTGCCGCTCGATTCCGCGGAGTACCCGCCGAGCCGCAGCGCCAGCGTCACCGCTTCCTGCGAGCCTGCGGTGCGGAACGCCAGCACGACCGTCGTCCAGTCATTGGTGCCGAACAGCGCGTCGGAATAAACGTAGCTGCCGTCGACGGCGAAATTGTCGATCGAAAGCGTTGCGCCCTGCCCGGACTGCACGTTTTCGGTGCGGACCTCGGCGGAGAGCACATAGTGCGTGCCCGCCGCGACGTCGATCGTGCGGCACAGACGGCAGTCGTCCTTTTTCTGCGCGGCAAAGCCGAACACGCCGTTTTCCGTCAGGATCCGGTACCCGCCCTCATAGGAGTTCATGTACCAGCCGGCAGGAATCCCGTCCGCCGTCAATTCAAAATCGAGCGCTTCGGCGTTTGCGCCGGAAGCGGATCCGGACCGACCGCAGGCAAAAAGCCCGGCGAGCAGCAGCATCGCCAGTACGACGGTCCAAATCCGATGAAACTTTTGCAAAATACCGATCCTCCGATCTCCGTGTTATCGGAAAGTATATCACGGAAGCCCTTTCCGGGCAACCGTCAGAATGCGTTGATCAGATGATTGACGCGTTTTTCGGGGAGAAACACCTCGATCACGTCAAACCGCGCGGGCTGCTCCGGTCCGCCGTTATGGAGCAGCCAGCTTTCGGCGGCGAGCCGCAGAAAACGCCGCTTGTCTGCGTCGACCGCGTCCGCGGGTCGCCCGTAGCTTCCCGGCGTGCGCGTCTTGACCTCCGCGAACACGACCGTGCCGGTGCGCTTCTCCCGCGCGATCACGTCGATCTCATGCCGGTGCGCGCGATAGTTCCGCTCCAGGATCCGATACCCGTTCCGCTTCAGATACCGCGCGGCAAGGCGTTCGCCCGATTCTCCCGTTTCCGCCGTATTCATAGCAGGTTTTTGAGGAACGAGCGCCGGTGCAGCGGACACGGACCGAATTCTTTGATCGCGTCCGTATGCTGTTTGGTTCCGTAGCCCTTGTTCTGCGCAAACCCGTACATCGGGTAGAGCCGATCCTGCTCGCGCATGTAGCGGTCACGTTCCACCTTTGCGACGATCGAAGCCGCCGCGATCGAATAGCTCAGCGCGTCGCCGTGGATCAGCGCATGCTGCCGCGCCGGGATCTTCAATCCCGTCAGCGCGTCGATCAGCACGTCCGTGACCGGCGTTTTCATCTTTTGAAACGCCTCGTTGAACGCGCGCTTCGTCGCCTCCAGAATATTGATCTCGTCGATCACGGTCTGATCCACCCACGCGGTCTGCGCCTCGACGCAGGTGTTCAGGATCCGGTCGTACAGCGCCTCCCGCCGCGCCTCGGAAACCTTTTTCGAGTCGTTGACGTATTCCAAAAGCGGCTCCGGCGGCATCACGATGCAGCAGACGACGACCGGACCGGCAAGCGGTCCGCGCCCGACTTCGTCCATGCCCGCAAGAATTACACCGTCCTGTGTCCAGAACGCGCGATCGCGTTCGGACAGCGTCAAAAGCCGCTCCGCCTCATTCCGCTTCGCCATCGTCTTCCTCCTTCGGCGGCTGTTCCAGAGTTACCTTTGCGATCCTGCCCGCGCGGAACTCGTCCAGCACGATCCGCGCCGCGCGCTCGGTATCGTATACGCCGCCTTTCAGAATAAACCCGCGGCTCTTTGCAACCGCCTTCAAAAGCTCGCCCTCCGGCGTTTCGGCGTCCAGTTTTTTATAGCGTTCAAAGAGCGCGTCCGGCGCAAGCGTCCGCAATGCGGAAAGAAGATGCTCTGCAAGCTCCTCGATGTTCAGAATCTCGTCGTTGATCGAGCCCAGAAACGCCAGATGCTCGGCAAGCGTTTCGTCGCCGAGCTTCGGCCACAAAAGCCCCGGTGAGTCCAAAAGCTCCAGATGCGGCGTGATCTTCACCCACTGCTTGCCCTTTGTGACGCCCGGCTTATCGCCCGTCTGCGCGCGTTTTTCACCCGCGATGCGGTTGATCAGCGTGGATTTGCCGACGTTCGGGATCCCCGCGATCAGCGCGCGGACGGTCTTTTTCACGCCCTTTTCCTCCAGCCGCTTCACCTGTTCCGCCGTCGCGCGTTCGATCAGGCGGATCGCCTGCGTCTTTGCGTTCTGCGCGCTTGCCGTGACGCCCGCCGCCTCAATGCCCTGTTGTTTATAATACCCGATCCAGCGCTTGTTGGTTGCGGGGTCCGCGAGATCGCTCTTATTCAGCAAAAGAACGCGCGATTTGCCGGAAAACAGCCGGTCGAAATCCGGATTTCTCGACGCAAGCGGCGCGCGCGCGTCGACCAGCTCCACAACCACGTCGATGAGCTTCAGATTGTCCTCGAGCATCCTTTTGGCTTTCGCCATGTGCCCGGGGTACCAGTTGATTCCGCCCGGTGAAACGCTCTTTTCTTTCTCGTTTTCCATATAAG
Source organism: uncultured Eubacteriales bacterium (assembly GCA_902792295.1). Taxonomy (GTDB): domain Bacteria; phylum Bacillota; class Clostridia; order Christensenellales; family CAG-138; genus UBA3792. Next base: position 1,898 of record CADAZC010000001.1, on the reverse strand, counting down.
CTCCTACATCGTCTCAATGTGCAGACGCACCCTGCCCTCGTCGGGGCAGACGACCGTCGTTCCCTTTCCCGTGCCGCCGTCGGCTTTGTCATCCTCCGCGCCATTCAAAAGCGCCCAGACATACGGATAGGCATAATGCCACAGCTCCATGCACATCGGCGGGCAGACCGTCCGATCCGCATCAACGATGAATTCCTGTCCTTTTGTGTGGAACCCGGATCGGCATCTGCTCTCCGTGACCGTAATCTTTACCGTTCTTCCCATATAACACTCCGTTTTCTGATCCGCCCGATAATGGAAAAGCCCCGAAACCGGGGCGATGGTTCATTGCCTGGAAATCACGATTTTCTTTTTGGACTCCGTCCCGTCCTTCTCCGGCAGATCGCCGCGCAGCTTTCTCTCGCTGCGAATCTCAAAGTGAATGATGAACGCCATGATCGCGCGAAGCAGAACGATCGCGCCGAGGATCAACAGTTCCTGCCATTCACGGACGATCGCCGTACGCAGAACCTCGCCGCCCATCTTGAACGTCAGCGCAATCGCGATGCCCTCCGCCGCGATCAGACGCGCCTCGGGTTTCTTGCGGATCCAGGCGATTACGCCGCGGATCGCGGTCAGAACGATCATCACCACGCCGATGACGTCGCACAGAATGACCGCCCATTCAATGACGAGTTCAAAATAATGCTGGACAATCTGCAATGCCTGTTCCATATCCTTACTCCCTTCGCATTATTCGGGCTTGTCGGGCGTCCGGAGTTCCGGTCCCGGATCACCGAGATTGAAGTGCTTGCGGCAAAGTCCGATGTACTTGTCGTTCGCGCCCAAAACCACCTGTTCGCCGACCTTCGTGATGCCGCCCTTGCCGTCCAGCCGGGCGTTGTTCGTTGCCTTTCTGCCGCACCAGCAGATCGTTTTGACCTCCTCGATCGCGTCCGCGCGGGCCAGAAGCCAATGGCTCCCCTCAAAGAAATTCCCCTGAAAATCGGTGCGAAGCCCGTAGCAGATGACCGGGACGTTGTAATCGTCGACGATCTTCACCAGAAGCTCCACCTGATCCTTCGTTAAAAACTGTGCCTCGTCGACGATCAGACAGTCGTATACGCCCGCCTTGACCTTGTTCATGTCGAGCTCTTCCATCGAGATGCAGGTATCTTCGAGCCCGCAGCGCGACCAGATACGGCGGCTGCCGTTGCGTGTGTCGATCGACGGCTTGATGAGGATCGCGTTTTTGCCGCGTTCCCAGTAGTTGTACTTGACCATGATCGCGTTCGCGGTCTTAGATGAGCCCATCGCTCCGTAACGAAAATACAGCTTTGCCATACCCATCCCCCTTTGGCATTATTATACCGAAAGGATCGCTGCTTGTCAAAAAAAACCGCAAATTTTACATTTCGGGATTGACAAAAAGCAAAAACCGCGAGTATAATAGCAAAAGCGTCGAAAGACAAGTTGTTGCTCAAGAGGGGAGGGAAAAAAATGGAAATCAGAGTCGGTGAAAACGAATCCCTGGAAAGCGCTCTCAAGAGATGGAAGAGAAAGTGCGCTCGCAGCGGCGTCCTCGCGGAGGTCCGCAGACGTGAGCATTACGAAAAGCCCAGCGTAAAGCGCAAGAAGAAGGCGGAAGCCGCCAGAAAGCGCAAGTATTGATTCAGCAACACAAAAGAGAACCGTAAACCGGTTCTCTTTTTTGTTATTTCAGTTCATCTCGGGTTTCGGCGGACCGCTTTTCGCGGGGCGGCAGGATGCGCTTTTTTGCCGCAGCCGGTTCCTGCGCCTTTTTACAGCGAAGATAGTCCACCGTGCGGAGAACGTTGTCGAGATCTTTTTCGTCCAGTCCCTTTACGGCGATCAGCTCGTCGCGGACCGCATCGTTTTCGGCGATAAACCAGCCGGAA